>JANOYI010000364.1:0-9473 GCA_031428795.1 Ilumatobacteraceae bacterium
AGTGGATGGCCAACTTCGGTTTCGTCCGCGAGTGCGACGAGTGCGTCGCTGCCGTGCTGGGTGCTCGCGGCGACACGCCATCGCTGCTCTACGTCAACCCGTCGACAAGCGTGCGCGACACCATCGAGTTGATGCGCGCCAACGGCATCAGCCAGCTGCCCGTGTGTAAGAACACTCCCCCGTTTGCTGCCGCCGAAGTCGCTGGCGCAGTCGACGAGCTCGCTCTGATGGAAGCCGTCTTCCGTGAGTCCGCGGTGCTGGACTCCGCTGTCGAGGACATCATGGGTTCGAAGCTGCCAACCATCGGCGCTGGCCAAAAGGTGGGCCTGGCGGTCGAGATGCTCGACGTCTCACCCGCACTGCTGGTGCTGTCCGGTGGCCGTCCGCTGAGCGTGCTCACCCGGTCCGATCTTCTGAGCTACTTCGAGGTGTTGAGCAATGGGTGAGTTCGAGCAGCAATCCACGTGGGGCTTCGAGACGGCGGCCATTCACGCCGGTCAGGAACCGGATCCGGTGACGGGTGCGGTGGTGCCACCGATCAGCCTCAGCACCACGTTCCAACAAGCGCAAGTGGGGCAGCACCGCGGCTACGAATACAGCCGAAGCGGTAACCCCACACGCACTGCATACGAAACACAGGTGGCTGCGCTCGAGGGCGCCGCTCATGGCCTCGCGTTCGCGAGCGGCCTCGCCGCCGAGGACAACGTGCTGCGACTGCTCGCTGCAGGCGAGCGGGTGTTGCTGGGCAACGATGCGTACGGCGGCACCTACCGGTTGATCAGCAAGGTGCACACGCAACTTGCGTGGAGCGCGGTCGATTTGCTCGACGTCGATGGCCTCGCAGCAGGCTGGCCCGACGACACGAAGTTGATCTGGCTGGAGACCCCCACCAATCCGATGCTGCGCTGCTTCGACATTGAAGCCATCGCCGCGATCGCACACTCCCGTGGGGCGATGGTGGTGGTCGACAACACGTTCGCCACGCCCTATCTACAGCAACCTCTCGCACTGGGCGCCGACGTGGTGGTGCACTCGGCGACGAAGTACCTCGGCGGCCACAGCGATGTGGTCGGCGGCTTTCTTGCGCTCGACGACGAAGAGCTCACACAGAGACTGCGCTACACGCAGAATGCCGCCGGCGCCGTGCCCGCACCATTCGACTGTTACATGGCCTTGCGCGGCGTCAAGACGTTGGCAATCCGCATGGAGCGCCACTGCTCGAATGCACGCGCTGTGGTCGATCTGCTGATCGGGCACCCAGCCGTCGAGCAGGTGCTGTACCCGCAGCTGCCCGACCACCCGGGTCATGCGGCTGCTGCAAAACAGATGCGCGATTTCGGTGGCATGGTCAGCTTCACGTTGCGCGCCGGGCAAGAGGCCGCGTTACGCGTGGCCGCGGCCACCGAGCTGTTCACGTTGGGCGAAAGCCTTGGCGCCGTGGAAAGCCTGATCGAGCATCCAGGCCAGATGACCCACGCGTCCGCTGCCGGCTCGCCGCTGGAGGTCCCCGACAACTTGCTTCGCCTCTCGGTCGGAATCGAAACCGCCGCCGACCTGGTAGCCGACCTAGAACAAGCCCTCTCCCACGCCTAGAAATTCATACAACGTTCGGCGGTATTCGTTGTATGGTGAGACGATGAACGGCGCTACGAATATCGCAACGGTGATGAAGGTTTCGCGCAATGGCACCATCTCCATTCCCGCCGACGTCCGCAAACGCTGGAACACCGATCGGGTCATTGTGACTGACACCTCTGTGGGCCTCGTGGTGCGCCCGTTCGACCCCGACTTCGTGCGCTCGTTACGAGGCAAGTATCGCCACCTGGCCAAGGAAACCGTCGATGAGGGCCGTCGTGCTGCTCGCGAGGAAGACGCCGAACGGGAGGAAGAACGTGATCGTGCTCGACGCGTACGCGCTGGAGGCTTACCTCAATGACGAAGTGGTGGCTGCGGACATTGTGGAGCCACTCATCCTCTCCGGTCAGCAAGTCCTGATCTCAGGCATCAACCTGGCGGAGACACTCGATCGAATGATCCGTGTCAACGGCGCAATGCGCCACGAACTCGAAATCGACCTCATCGGACTCGGCCTGACGGTGTCGGGCGTCGACGCCAGTGTTGCCTTTGACGCCGCGGCACTGAGGGCAGCCCACTATCACCGCTCTCGCCGAGCGGTCAGCCTTGCCGATTGTTGCGCCGCGGCACTCTCGCTCGACCGCGATGCACCCTTGGTCACCAGCGACCCGGCATTGCTCGCACTTCTCCACGACGAAGGTGGGCGCTACGTAGCCCTCCCCAACAGCGTTGGGAAGGTGTGGTCCCCTGCCTGACTCAGAGGTGACGCATCAACACGCAGCGAGTCAAGGACTACGCCGCGCCGGCCTCCGGGTGCCTAGAACAGCGAGGTTTGATTGCTGCGCAGATCGAACGGCACCACACGCGGCACGCCTGGCCATGGCACGTAGTGCTCCATGAACACCCAGCTACGACGGTGAATCGCCGATGGTCCGTACCCCTGCAGCGCCGCCTTGTGCAGAGGGCACGGGTACCCCTTGTTGGTATCGAAACTCCACTGCGGATAGTGCTGCGCTGCGTCGCGCATGATGCGGTCGCGGGTGACCTTCGCCAAGATGCTCGCAGCCGCCACCGACAGGCAAATGCGATCGGCCTTCACACGCATTTCCACGTGTGGCACATGCGGCGAGACGAAGTTCCATTTGCCGTCCACCACCGCGGCGTCGGGCTGGATACTCAACGATTCGAGCGCACGCTGGGTGGCCAATCGTTGAGCCGCAGCCATGCCCAACTCGTCGCACTCCTCCTGGCTCGCGCCGCCGACAGCCCATGCATCGCACCAGCCCGCGATGCGATCGAAGAGGAACTCGCGATTGTTCTCCGTCAACATCTTCGAATCGCGCACACCATTGACACGTTTCTCGCGCGGCAAAATCGCAGCGCCCACCATCAACGGTCCGGCCCATGCACCGCGACCCACCTCATCGATCCCGACGATCACATCATGTCCAGCCGCCCACAGCTCCTTCTCCAACTGACGAGTAGGAGCGCGTCCGGCCATCAGCTCAACGACGATCAGATCAAGACGATGGCAGCTGGGCCGTCAGCAACTTCGCCAACACGCCACCAGCCTTCGCTCAGCGACGCCGCCGCGGACGGGTGTACCGCCGCCAGCAGCCCGCCCGAGGTTTGGGGGTCCATGCACAGCGCCTCGCCCGGGGCGCTAGCCGTGCTGCGCAAGTGGTCGGCGACATACTCACGGTTTCGCGGGTCGCCGCCGGTGCGTACACCGCGTTCGGCGGCCTCGCGCGCACCGGGGTACGCCACAATGCCATCGGTCTCGACGATGACCTGCACGCCGCTACGTTCTGCCATCTCCCAGCCATGGCCCGCGAGCCCGTAGCCGGTGACGTCGGTGACGGCATGCACATGTTCGCCCAGCGCCTGCAGCTCTTCCGACGCCGCCCGATTGAGGCGTCGCATGCCGGCGATTGCGGCGGCCTTGTCCGAATCCGAGCCACCGGCGAGTGCGAGTGCGGTGCCCACCGGCTTACTGAGCATGAGCACATCGCCGGGCTGTGCGCCGCCCTTGCGGAACACACGGTCGGGGTGCACAACACCCTGAACAGCGAGGCCGAAGATCGGCTCCGGATTGCGGATGGTGTGGCCGCCGGCGATGGTGCCGCCAGCCTCGGCAACTACAGCGGCAGCGGCATCGAAGATGGCGGCGATGGCTTCGCGCGGGAAGTGCTCGGGGAACGCGGCGATGTTGACGGCGATCACGACGCGCCCGCCCATTGCGAAGACATCACTGCACGCGTTCGCGGCCGCAATGGCGCCGAAGTCTGCCGGATGGTCGACCAGCGGTGGGAAGAAGTCCGTGGTGCTGACCAAGGCCACATCGGGCGCCACCTGATAGATCGCCGCGTCGTCAAACGGCGCGAGGCCAACCAGCAGGGAAGGGTCGACGCCGGATGGCATGTCGCGCACCAGGTCGGTGAGCAGCGACGCCCCCCACTTGGCAGCGCAGCCGCCGCACGACGTCCACTCGGTCAGCTTCAGGTCTGCGAAATCGTGCTCTGTGGTGGACACGCCGTCAGCCTACGGTGTGCCCCATGCACTCCATCGGGCCGTACACAACCGACGCCCGCCGAACCGTCTAGGCAGCCGAGCTGACCGACGGCGGTGCGGGAACCCAGCCTTCCTCGGCAATGACGTGGGCCGTCGCCTCGACGATTCCTTTGCGCACAAGGCCGAGCCCGCTGAGCCCGGGGAGCGCATCAATGCGGTCTTCCACCTTCTCGACCAACTGAGCACAGTCGCCCGCACCGAACAGGTATGCGGCGGCAAACGAGGTCTCGATCTTTGGTACGTCGCCACTACCGACGACTGCCCATTGGTGCTGGAGGAACCATTTGGTGACGCGTTGCGCCCTGCGGTCGTTCTCCAACATGTCACGCGCATAGCTGGCGTAGTAGGCCGCGTGGCGACCCTCCTGACGCATGATGCGCCCCAGCAGTTCAGTGAGCACCGGATGATCGGCGATCTGAGCGAGTCGGTTGTACGCCGCATTGGCCGTCCACTCATTGATCGCGCCCCACGTCATGTGCACCGCGGGAAACTTGCGCACACCATGGCCGAGCGCCCAGAAAATGGCAGGACTCCAAAACAGGTAACGCTTGTTGAACCGACGCATCTCGATCAGCCGAGTGTCGTGCGCTGGCCAATCATGCGCTGCCAACACCCGACCGATTGCCTGGCCGTGCCAATACTCCTCGTAGTTCCACAACGTGAGAAACGCTGTGAACTGCGGGTCTTTCCATGCGGGCATCAGCAACAGCTCACGGGTGTACAGCACCGTCTGATACTCGATGTCGTGCATGTAGGACAGGCACCGCAGGACGTCGGGGTGCAGCGGCTCGCGTCGAAACGCTTCGAAGTCAATGTCGTCGGTCTTCAGCCGACCACCCTGCTCTTGAAACTTCTCGATCGGAATTGCCATGTCAATCCTTCGTTGCGGAACGCCGTTCGGATCGCTGCGACCTTACCGCATACTTGAGAAATGACCTCCCAGACCTATCCCTCCGTGACGCTACGCGCGAGGCCTGGCGCGCCCGCTACACGTCAGAGAGGTCGGTGGTGGCTGCGTCGTCGAAGCTGAACGCGAGGTAGTCGCGACCGCAGGGGTGACCGGTGAGCGCCCACACCAGCGGGGCTGCGTCCGGCCGCAGGGCCACAATCATCGAGGCGGTCGTTGCCTCCACCCCGTCCACGTGCATACATACGCTCCACCCGGGCTCAGCGCACGAGTCGTGCGACCGCAGGTGGGCTTGCATTCCGGCAACCGTGACGGGGCGTTCGGAAAGCACTCGCTGGGACGCATGCCAACGTGGATCGACCAACCGATTGACCGGTTGACGGGGGTGACGGTGCGCCGCATCGAACGATGGGATCGTGGTGCGGTTGGAGATGGCCCGTGCCTCGGCGACTTGCTCAACCGCCCACTCGCTACCACTCGTATCGATGACGAAGGCCGTGCCGGCGGACGCCACAAGAAACGAGTTCCAGTACGAACGCCCACCTGGCACCACACTCGGGTCGTGGCCGCTGCCGCCCTGGCCATAGCGCTCCAACAACGAGGTGATGACGTCCACGGCATCGGCCGCACCTGTTGCCCGTTCCAGTGCAAGCCGCACGAGGTCCATCCCGGTCAATCCATCCGGCGCACCTCGCGGATCGAGCGTCGTGTACACAGTCGTGTTGCCGATGGCGACACCGGCCTCGTTCACACCATGCTCGGCACCCCATCCCCATGCCGGCCGCGACAACAGACAACCGAGCGTGTCGGAGGGGTGCGCTTCCACATCGATGTGGGTTGCGCGCAGCACTTCCACATCGCGACGCGGCGCCGACCACTCCACCACCTGACGTTCAGCGGGCGGGCGATCGCTGTTCTTGGCGAACAAGGTGAAGGGACCGCCGGTCGCCTCGGCCATGGCGACGAGACAGTCACACATCAGCTGAAGGACTCGCCCTCGCCGGGCACATTCGGAGCCACGATGGGGGCGACCTCGACGGGAGCTTCCTCCTCCTCCACCAGCGACGCGGGCGCCAAGCCCTCCGGCTGAGGCCACAGGGCCTCGCCCTTCAACTCGCGGGTCTGCCAGCCCGGCGCAATTGCGGGCGAGGTCAACGTCACAGGCTGACCACTTTGCTCCCACAGCACTGCAGGGCGCTCACCGTGCCAACGCACTGCGAACGACACCGAACTCTGCGCGCCGGTCGGCACGCCGTACACCTCGAAGTTGTTGCCTTCCCAGCCGCTCGGCATGCCGCTGGGCAACAGTCGGCCGCCGTCTCCCTGCACGTCGGAGATCAGCCGCTCGACCCACGTGATGAAGTACACACACTCGGAGGGGGCATCCGTGGGAAGAACGTGGGACGGAGCCAGGCGAGAGCCCAGTGCACGCAGGTCACGACGTGCTCGCTTCTCGCCAGCCACGGCCAGCACCTGGTCTGCCGCGTCCAGCGCTGCAGCCAGGGCCCAATCATGGTCGGCCGACTTCGCAGCCAACTCCAGGGCATGCGCCAAGTCGGGAATCCACTCGGTGGCCTTCTCGCCCATTCTCACCAACTGGCCGACGCCGAGCAAAAACCCAACGGGATCGTTGTCCGGGTGCTCTGGACCGACGAGCGCCAACTCGCAGCGTTCCGCGATGAACCGTTCGTTGAGTGCCGCATCGGGCAGCAACAGTCGACTCGCGCGCTCAACCGTCGCGGTCCAGCCGCGTGCAACTCCGGCCGCCGTCGGCAGGCCGCCGCGCAAGATGCCGGCGCCACTTCCATCGTGCGGAATCGCCACCGTCAGTGTGGAGTGGTGGCCGACGGGGAAGGCCACGCTGCCCGCAGGCAACGAAATGCCTTCGATGGGAGCCGTCGGTGGTCGCGGCGAATGCAACGCGCCGTGCGTGAATGCGACGGCGATGGGCAGGGGCGACTCGTTCTCCACTTCAATGATGGTGAGTCCGCCGTGGTCCGGCACCGAGTACACGCGCTGCACTGCGTCGCCGTCGGGAATGCGGACACGTGTCTCGACCACTGCGGTGCCGTCGACGCGACGCTGCCGAACGGCAGCCTCGTGCTGCGGGCTGTGCCAACGGTCGTCGGCAGCGATGTGCCAATCAAGCGGTACGTCGCCACCCCAGGGCTCGATGCCACCCCAGGGCGTGACGGTGGCCCGCCATCCGCCGCCGGTGACGCCGGTGGTGATGCCGTTCGTTGCTCCGCCCGTGCTGACTGAATCCATGCTCATTCCATCTCGCTCTTGCGGGTGCGCTGCATCAGCGAACCCATTGCCTCTCGCGCGGGGCGCCCCTGGTGACACACAGCCACCACCTGCTCGGTGATCGGCATATCCACTCCGTGACGCCGAGCAAGGTCGAGCACGCTCGGCGAACTCTTCACGCCCTCAGCAACCATGTTCATCGCCGCCAGCACTTCCTCGATCGACTTGCCACAGCCCAGCTCGAGACCAACCATGTTGTTGCGGCTTTGCTTGGACGAGCACGTCGCTATCAAGTCGCCCATGCCAGCCAACCCAGCGAAAGTGCCCGCGTGGCCGCCCATCGCGATGCCCAACCGCGTCATCTCCGCAAGACCGCGAGTGATGATGGTTGCCCTCGTGTTGTCGCCGAAGCCCATGCCCTCAGCCATGCCAGCCGCAATCGCGATGACGTTCTTGACGACGCCGCTGACCTCGCAGCCGACAACGTCGCTGTTGGTGTAGATGCGCAAGGTGGGTCGGCCGAAGATGCGCTGCAGTTCGGCTGCAATATCGGCGTTGTCGATTGCGACGACACTCGCTGCCGGCTGGCCGCTCAGAATCTCCTTGGCCAAGTTGGGCCCGGTCAACACTGCGACGGGATGGCCTGGCATCTCGTCGCGAATGACCTCGCTCATACGCTTGCGCGAGTTGCGCTCCAAGCCCTTGGTAAGACTCACCACCGGCACCCACGGCCGCAACGAGTGCGTCACCTCAGCGGCCACCTCACGAAAGCCGTGCGACGGGACTGCCATCACCACGACGTCCGCACCGGCGACAGCTTCCTGCAGCGATGCGGTAGCGCGGAGTTCGGTGGGCAATTCGAACTGGGGCAGGTAGTCGACATTGATGTGATCACGGTTGATCGACTCGGCCAGCTCCGGCCGACGCGCCCACAACACGGTGGGCGTGTTTGCAGCCGCGAGTGCGGCGACCGTCGTCCCCCACGAACCCGCACCGATGACCGCGACGTTGATCGACATGCGAACAGCGTAGGCCGCTGCAGGTCCACCGAAGGCAGTCTCGGCCATGGCCGCGCCCTCTACGCTGCACCGTGTGAATGCTGTCGTGCTCGTGCCGGTAAAGGCTTTCGCCGATGCCAAGGCGAGGCTCAGTCCGGTGCTCTCACCGTCCGAGCGCGAGGCACTGGCACGTTGGACTGCCGAGCGCGTGCTGGCCGCAGCCGGCGAGCTTCCGGTGTTCATCGCGTGCGACAGCGAGTCCGTTGCCGACTGGGCTACGGCGCACGCTGCCACGGTGCTGTGGCACCCAGGCGTCGGGCTGAACGCAGCCGTCAACAACAGCGTCGAGGAGCTACGTCAGCAAGGCGTCGATCACGTGGTGGTTGCTCATGGCGACCTGCCGCGGGCGACCAATCTCGCCGCCGTCGTCACCCCTGGCACCCTCACCCTCGTACCTGACGCCCGCGACGACGGCACCAACGTTGCCGCGCTGCCCACCGAGTTCAGCTTCGAGTTCGAGTACGGCGCCGGTTCGTTCCACCGTCATCTCGCACGCGCAATCTCCTCAGGTCTGCCGGTTGGCATTCGCCGTGATGCGTTGTTGGCGCTCGACATCGACACTCCATCCGATCTGACGCACCCGCTGGTGCAGGAGGTGCTGCCCGCATGGCTGCCAACGAACCGGGTCAGCCCGACCCATCGATTTCGCTGACCACTCACAACCTGCCTACGCCATCGTCAGCGCTCGCCATCGGCGCTCACCCGGACGATGTTGAATTCGGTTGCGGCGCCACGCTGGCCAAGTGGGCGGCTGATGGCTGTGTTGTGCACCACCTCGTGCTCACCGATGGATCGAAGGGCACATGGAACCCTGATGCGGATGTGCCAGCACTCATTGCGACGCGGCAAGACGAGCAGCGGGAAGCAGCACGCAGACTCTCCGGCAACAACGCTGGCGAGGTGCTTTTCCTTGGCCAGGTCGACGGCGAACTCGCCAACGGTCTTGCGCTGCGAGGCGAGGTCGCTCGTGTCATCCGAACTCTGCAGCCGCAGGTGATCTTGGCGCACGACCCGTGGAAGCACTACCGGCTGCACCCCGATCACCGCGAGGCAGGGTTACTGGCCTGCGACGGCATTGTCGCCGCCCGCGATCCGCACTTCAACAAGGAGCACGG
>JANOYI010000365.1:0-8516 GCA_031428795.1 Ilumatobacteraceae bacterium
GTGCCGTGCGTGAACCAGTCGCCATAACCCGCCTCGGTGATGATGCCTCGGCACACTGCGTCGAGTTCCTTCGTCGTCAGCCCGGGCGCAACCGCTGCCACTCCGGCCACCTGTGCAGCGAGTACCAGTTCGTACAGTTCCTGCTGCATGGCCGTCGGTGCACCGATGACGAAGCTGCGGGTCATGTCGCTGTGGTAGCCGTCGACCAACGCCCCGACGTCGATGATGACGGTGTGTCCCGGCTCGATCAACGTGTCGGTGGGACGGTGATGTGGCAGCGCAGCATTGGTCGGCCCAGTGGCCACAATTGTTTCGTAGCTGGGGCCGATGGCACCCAGTTCGCGCATGCGGATCTCCAGCTGGTTGCGGACCTTCGATTCCGTGAGGCCGCTGCCCAGCGAGGGGGCAACCTCGGCAAGCGCCTGATCGGCGATGCGACATGCGACCGCCATTGCTTCGATCTCCGCGTCGTCCTTGGTACGCCGCTCGGCCTCGACGATTCCCGCGGTTGGAGTCAACGTCGTGCCGAACGCTGCCGACCAGCTGGCGTGCTGCTGGTAGCTGACGTGTGCGGCCTCGAAGCCAGTGGCGCGGTAGCGCTGCGTGGTCTCCGCGAGGTGAGCCTGCGTTGCCGCCCCTGTGGCGCCCACCAGGACCTCGGCGACGACGCCCGCTGCGGACATCTGCAGTGCCGCCTGCTCGCCGTAGCGACCATCAGTGATCAGCGTGACCTGATCGGGGCCGAGGATGACCCAGCCGTTCGAGCCGGTGAAGCCGGTGAGCCAACGGATGTTGGTGAGGTCGCTGATCAACAACGCCTCCGCTCCCGACTTGGCCAGACGGTTGCGAACCCGGTCGACTCTGCTCATGCCAACTTCGCCGCGATCGCCTGCACTGCCAGCTCGTAGCCGTGAATGCCGAGACCCATGATCGAACCGGTGGCGACCGGAGCGACGACGCTGATGTGTCGCCACGGCTCGCGTGCGTTGGGGTTGGAGATATGGACTTCGATGATCGGGCCATCGAAGGCGACGAGGGCGTCGTGAATGGCCCAGGCGTAGTGCGTGAAAGCGCCAGGGTTGATGATGATCGCTGCGGCGTGGCCTCGGGCTGCGTGGATCGCATCCACCAGAGCGCCCTCATGGTTCGATTGCAGGGCCTCCACGGTGTGTCCCTGGGAGGCGGCAGCGGTGATGACTGTTGCGACGTAGTCCTCGAGCGTTGCGCTGCCGTAGATGTGCGGCTCGCGTTGGCCGAGCAGGTTCAGGTTGGGTCCGTGAAGGAGCGCAATGATGGCCACGGCCCTATCGTGTCACGCCCGCTTGCCAAGTGGCTCGATCAATGCAATACAGCACGTGCCGTTGGCCGTGCCAGCCGGGCGTCATTGGGTGGTCGAACTCCCTTGCCGGGTCGAGACGAAGCCCGATCTTTTGCATGACCCGCCGCGACTTGAGGTTCTGGGTGGTGGTGAAGCTGACGATCTCATCGTTGGGCAGCTCGACGTTTGCGAAGCCGAACGTCAGCGCCGCTGCCGCTGCTTCCGGTGCGAAGCCATGGCCCCAGTGCTGTTTGGCCAGCCGCCAGCCGACTTCCACGCATGGCGTGACCCCTTCCACCTCGAAGCCCGGCGCTGAGAGGCCGACAAAGCCGATGAACTGGCCGGTGTCAGAGCGCTCGACGGCCCACAGGCCGAACCCGCGCAGCACCCACGCCGTCGCCATGCGGTCGACCATCTCGTCGCTTTGCAACGGTGTGAGCACGGACGGGAAGTGCTCCATGACCTTTTTGTCGGCGTTGAGTAGGCCATACGGCACCTTGTCGGAATCGCGCCATTCACGCAGCAGCAGTCGGTCGGTCCGGATCTGCGGTGTCATCTGCCCAGCATGCCGGATATGTTGCCGGGCACGACTCCGGCGCCGCGAGTTCGAGTCGGGCGATGCGGTCTTCTGGTAACGGACTGTTCTGCTGATGCGCTGCTCTGGCATGCGAACCCATGCTCTTGAACGGGTGGGGTCAGGTCGGTGGCGGCGCTCGGCGGCGGCGGGCCAGACCGGGCACTACTTGGTTTGGGCCAGCGACAACTTTGCTTGCACCTACCGCAACAAAAGTTGTCGCTGAGCCAAATCAAGTACCCCAAGTCGTGGGCGCCTCCGATCCGGACCCGCCCGCGGACACGCCGCACACCCACTTCAAGAGCATCAGTTGGCAACCTCAAGCGGAGAAGACCCCGGACTCCGAGGGGGAACTACCGCATGGCGGCGAGGGCAGCCAGGGCTGCGGCTGCGGAAACGTCGGGTACGACTTCCACGCCGTTAGCGCCGTCCAAGACGAAGGTCAGCTCACCGTTGAGCACCTTCTTGTCACGCGACATCAGCTCCACAAGGCGCTGCGGCGAGAGGCCGTCGGGCAAGGCCGTGTCGAGCTCGTACGCACCACCGATCACTTCGTAATGCTGCTGCACCCTTTCGTCGGAGATTCGACCCAGATGGCGAGACAGGTGAGCGGCATAGATCAACCCAATCCCGACAGCCTCCCCGTGGGCGATTGCGTAGCCGGTCTCAATCTCCAAGGCGTGGGCCAGCGTGTGGCCGTAGTTGAGCAGGGCCCGTCGCCCACCCTCGCGTTCATCGCTCGCCACGAAGTCGGCTTTGATCTGGACACAGCGAGCGATGCGCTCGGCCTCGCCCTTCGCCAGCAGATCGTCACCAGTCAGGAAGTGGTACTTCGCCATCTCGCCGCGACCACAGCGCAACTCACGTGTCGGAAGCGTGGCGAGAGCATCGAGGTCACAGATGACGCCGCTCGGTTGCCAGTACGCACCGACGAGATTCTTGCCCTCCGTCAGATTGACACCCGTTTTGCCACCGACCGCTGCGTCGACCATGCCCAGCAATGTCGTACTGACATGAACGACGGCCACGCCCCGGTGCCACGACGCTGCCGCGAAGCCAGCCACGTCGGTCACCATTCCCCCGCCCACACCGACGATCACGTCATTGCGTGTCAGACCCATGCGCGCAAAACCTCGGCAGAGCGTCTCGATGGTGGTCAGCGACTTGTGCTCCTCACCATCACCGATCTCGAACCGCTCGAACGGCAGACCAGGGTCGACCTCGAGCGGAACTCCGGCCTGAGTGACCACTGCGACCCGCCGAGCAGTGCGGGGCAACAATGCGGCCAGCTCGCTTCGTGCGCCGTTGCCAACGAGCACGTCGTAGCTGCGGTCACCCAATGGAACCCGCACCGTGATCATCGAAGCACCGCTTCCACGACGTCGCTGACCGAGCGGTTGTCGACCAACACGATGGCGTCTGCAACGTCGCGGTACAGGGCTTCGCGTTCGTTGAACATGCGTTGCAAGGTACCGGCTGCATCGCCGTCAAGCAGCGGTCGGTGGCCACCTCCCCGTACGCGCTCCACCAGGGTCGCTGGATCGGCACAGAGCCACACCACCTTCGCGCCCGACGCCTTCAGCGCTGCGCGGTTGGTCTCACTGAGCACGACTCCCCCGGCGCCAGCAATCACCAACGGTTCTGTCGACGCGAGCCCTTCGAGCAGCACCTCGGTCTCCAGTGCGCGGAACGCCTCCTCGCCGTCATCGGCGAAGATCTCGCGAACGGTTCGACCGTGGCGACTTTCGATGATGGCGTCACTGTCGAACACGCGCCGACCCAAGCGATCGGCCACCACCCGGGCCACGGTCGATTTGCCGACGCCCATCAGACCGACGAACACCAGGTGCTCATCGGCGCGGATCATGGAAAGTCTTTCGCGACGGCTCTTGTCATGGCAGCGTCGCCTTGAACGACTCTGCATTGCGAACGAATTCGCTGACGCTGTCCCCACCAAACTTTCGCCCGGCTTCGGTGGCGAGCACCAGAGCAACCATGGTCTCGGCAACGACGGCGCACGCCGGGACCGCCGTGACGTCGGTGCGCTCCTTGAAACTGACCGTTGCTTCCTTGGTCACCACATCGACTGTCTTCAATGTCGGGCGGTTCAGTGTTGCGAGCGGCTTCATTGCCGCCCGCACCACCAGTAGCTCACCGGTGGTGATGCCGCCCTCGGTGCCGCCAGCCAACGAGCTCTCGCGGCGGTAGTCGCCCTTGCCGCCATTGAGTGATGTGTCCCACACGATGGCGTCATGGGCGTTGCTGCCGCGTCGCCCGGCGACCTCAAATCCATCACCGATCTCGACACCCTTGACCGCCTGAATACTCATCACGGCCTGGGCGAGTGCTGCATCGATCTTGCGATCCCAGTGCACATGACTGCCAAGGCCGACGGGCACCCCGTAGCCCAATACCTCGACGATTCCCCCAAGTGAATCGCCATCCTTTGCGGCGGCCTTCACTTCTTCGATCATCGCCAGTGAGGCGGCGGCATCGAAGCAGCGCACCTCATCAGCGTCGACGGCATCAAGGTCGGCTGGTAGCGGACGCAGGCCGGTCGCGGCGCGTGCAGCACCCATCTGGATCACATGCGAAATGATCGACACACCCAACTCGGCGAGCAGCTTCTTGGCCACCGCACCAGCGGCGACCCGTGCCGCGGTCTCGCGCGCCGAGGCACGCTCGAGCACATCTCTCGCATCCGTGAAGCCGTACTTCTGCATACCGACGAGGTCGGCATGGCCGGGCCGCACCGACGTCAGCGGGTCCTTTGTGGCACCAGGTGCTGGCGACATCTCTTCGTGCCACTTGTCGCTACGAAACCATTCGCTGTTCTTGATCTCGATAGCTAACGGGGACCCGAGAGTGCGACCATGACGCACCCCGCCGACAAGTGTCAGCTCATCCAGCTCGAAGCGCTGCCGGGGCCCGCGGCCGTAACCCAATCGCCGTCGAGCGAGTTCAGGTTGAATGTCCTCGACGGTGAGCGACAATCCGGCAGGGAGACCCTCGATGATGACGACAAGCGCTTGCCCGTGCGATTCGCCGGCAGTCAGGTAACGAAGCATTCTTCGCAGGCTACTGGCGCGCTACTGACGGCGCGCGGCCAGTTCCCGCTCCGCCGCAGCCACCATCACCGCTACGTCCGGCAAGTGACCGTGCCACAACTGCTGTTGCAGGGCGGCCTGGTGCACGAGCATCCCGAGGCCCTCCACAGTCGTCGCACCTGCAGACCGCGCTGCACGAAGCAGTGCCGTCTCTCGCGGGTGGTACACGATGTCGGCAACGACCTGGCCGCTTCGCAACAAAGAAGGGTCGCAGGGCAGCTCATAGCCACCCATGCCAACCGACGTTGCATTGATCAGAATGTGAGCGTCACTCACATTGGCAGTGCCGCCGACGACGCCTGTCACTCCGGCCAGCGACGCCGCTTCTTCAGCAGCTGCTGTGGTGCGGTTGACGACTGCAACTTGCGCTACTCCGGCTCGCGCCAGTGCGTCGACAATGGACCGCGCGGCGGCACCAGCACCAAGTACGCACACGGCGAGACCTGCAACCGACACACCGGCAGCGGCAAGCGACGCGACGAAACCTGCACCGTCAGTGCTGTAGCCCTTCAGCGAGCCGTCGGCCTGGGGTACGACCGTGTTGACGCTGCGGAGGGCCGCAGCTGCAGGATCGAGCGAATCGACTGCGCTCGCCACCGCCTCTTTGTGCGGCATGGTGATGGATAGTCCGCCGAGACGGAACGTCCGCATCGCATCGAGCGCCGCTTGCGCCTCGCCAGGTGAGACGTCGAACGCTGCGTACACCCAGTCAAGGCCGAGCTGTTCGAACGCTGCGTTGTGCAGCGCGGGCGAAAGGCTGTGCCTCACGGGGTTACCGATGACTGCTGCGACCCGAGTGCCGCCTGTGATCACAGCAGGCCCTTCGTGCGGGCAATCTCGATGTTGGCCTCGTGCTGCTCAAGTGTGGCAGAGAACGCATGGCCACCATCCTCGTCGGCGAGCACGTAGTACAGATACAGACACGGCGAGCCGTCGGTCAGCCCAACGCAGATTGGGTCGCCGAGCGAAGGGTTTGCGACCGGGTTCAACGCAGCCGCGATGCTGGCGCGACCGGGGTTGGCAATAGGCGTCGGCGGTAGACCCGTGTTCAGGTAAGTGTTGTACGGCGTGTCGAGTGCCTTGACCTCGCTGAACGACAACGTCGGGTCTTGGCCGTAGAACAGTGCAGCGTCAATGCCCAGCGGCATGCCGAGGTACAAGCGGTTGTAAATGACGCGAGCGATCTTCGCCCGGTCTTCGGGCACGCGTGCCTCGCGCTCTATCAGGCTGGCGACAATCAGCACCTGGTACGGGCTCATCCCGACGAGCGGGGCTCGTTCCTCGATGTTCTCTTGTCGACCGACGCGCTCCATCAGCTTCACCATGCGTTCGATGATCTGGCCCGCGCTCTCACCGTTGGACACCTGATAGGTGTCGGGGAACAGCAAACCTTCCAGGCTGTTGGTGCCCTCCGGGGACCAGACCGAGCGAATGCTTCCCTCAGTTGCCGCAACATTGAAGTCGACTGCCAACAGACGAGGCACCTTCTCCTCCAGGCGGTGACCCATCTTGTCGAACGTGAAGCCCTCCGGGAACGTGACCTTGGTAAACGTCTCCGATGGCGGCGTCCGCAGGACCCGCATGATGTTGCCCATGTGGTCGTCAGGTCGAATGCGGAAGTAGCCGGGAATCAGCTCCAAACCGTCGTGGCGCTCGACGTACCAGCGGAACACAGATGCGCTTTCGATCAACCCTTCGGAATGCAGGCGTTCGCTGACCGTCTCCAATGTGTCGTCGGCGCTCACCGTAAAGGTGATAGCCGCTCCAGGATCGCCTTTGGGGTTCACCTGCTGGCTGTACCAGAGGCCTGCAGCTCCCACGGCGACGAGGCCCGCCAGCCCCAGGTAGCACAGCAGCCACATGAACCACTTGAACGGCCGACGTTGACGACGCGGACGTTCCACCACGAGCGCGTCCGTGACGTCAGCGTCGTCCCACGGATCGCGGTGCCACGAACGATCGTCGACGTAGGTCATTGTTGTTGGGCCGCCCGCGAATCCAGCCACGTCTGCAGGATGACGGCGGCGGCCACTTTGTCGACAAGCTTGCGCCGCGCCTGCGCGCTGACGCCAGCTTCGATCAGCGCCCGGTCGGCGGTAACCGTGGTGCGGCGCTCGTCGAAGGTGATGACTGGCACGCCCACAACCGTAGCTAAGGCTTTGGCTTCAGCAACGGCAGCCTTCGCCTGTGGCCCGGAGCTGCCATTCATGTTCAGCGGAAGACCCACTACGAGCAGCTCGACCTCCTCCTCGATGGCCAGCTTTCGAATCGCTTCGTGGTCGCGCCGAGGGGAGCCGGACCGCTGAATCATTGTCAGTGGCGAGGCAATGGTGCCCGAGCGGTCGCTGATTGCAATGCCGATGCGCTTGGAGCCGAGGTCGATGCCGAGCGCTCGCATACTCAGCCGGTAACCGCCTTTGCGGCCGCAGCTGTGGCCAACTGCAGGGCCTCGTCGAGGCCTGCGGGGTTCTTGCCGCCAGCAGTCGCAATGTCCCCCTTGCCGCCGCCACCACCACCGACGGCCTTCGCCGCGTCCTTGATGAGGTCGCCGGCAACGATGCCCGTGGCGGGTGTCACTGCTGCCACGAGTGACACGCCACCCGTGTCGCTGACACCGCCGAGGACAACGATCTCGACGCCGGCCTGCTGACGAATTGCAACGGCGAGGTCGCGCAGGGCGATGGGGCTCATCCCGTCAATGCGAGTAATGACGCGGCCATCAACAGCACCCGCAGCGAACTCGCCGGCGCGCCCCGTTGCGAGCTTGCTGCGCAGAAGCTTGAGTTCGTCGTTGAGCGTCCGAATCTCGTCGAGGCGCCGTTGCACACCAATGACCAGTTCGTCGGCGGGGCTGCCCACGAGTCGGGCGGCTTCGGCTACGGCCGCGCTGTCGCGCTGCAGCAACTTCACGGTGTTCTCGCCGGTGGTGGCCTCGATGCGGCGCAGGTTGCTGCCGATGCTGCTCTCGTTGATCACCTTGATGGTGCCTATGTCACCGGCCGCGCGGACATGGGTGCCGCCGCAGAGCTCGATGGAATTCCCCACCTCGAGCACACGAACTACGTCGCCGTACTTGTCGCCGAAGAACGCTATGGCGCCGAGCGCAGTCGCTTCGTCCTTTGTGGTCTCGAAGGCGCGAGCCGGGGCGTTGGCCAGCGTCTCACTGTTGGCGATGTCTTCGATCTGACGAATCTCGTCGGCGGTCACGGCCTCATAATGACTGAAGTCGAAACGGAGGCGCTCGGGCCCGACCAGTGAGCCGGCCTGCTTGACGTGCTCGCCCAGCACCTTGCGCAGGGCGTGGTGAAGTACGTGTGTGCCCGTGTGGTTGCGTCGAATCGCGTTGCGCCGGGCAACATCGATCGCCGCGGTAGCTCTGTCGCCGACCAGGATTTCGCCACTGTCGATGCGAGCGATGTGACGGCGAAGGCCTGGCAGGGCAAATGTGGTGTCGAGCACACTGGCGATGCCACCGGCAGTGCGAATTGTGCCCGTGTCGCCCACCTGGCCGCCGGCT
>JANOYI010000366.1:0-4030 GCA_031428795.1 Ilumatobacteraceae bacterium
CTCCAGGGCGTCGGCCAACGCCACGCAACGATCGCGATACATGGGCACGATGCGCGCCTTTTGTGCGTCCAGCCAGCCCGGCTGACTGACGACATTCGCCAGCAGAAGTTGAGCAAAGCTGGAGGTGTGGAGGTCGGCGGCCTGCTTGGCTCGCGCCACCCACGCCATCACTTCCGGCGGCCCGATCATCCACCCAACTCGGAACCCGGGGGCGACGATCTTGGAGAACGTGCTGAGGTACACAACGCGCTCGGTGAAGCTGGCGATCGGCGGCAGCGGCTCGCCCTCGAAGCGGATGGCGCCGTATGGGTCGTCCTCGATGATGAGCAGGTCGTACTGATCGGCGAGTCCGGCCAACTGCTGACGCCGCGCCAGCGACATCGTTGCGCCTGACGGGTTGTGGAAGTTGGGAACCACGTAGACCAGCTTCGGCTTGAGGCCGGCAGCCAGGCGCTCAGCGAGTAACTCGACCTGCATCCCGTCCTTGTCCCCGGGGATCACTTCGAAGCGCGGCTGGAAGAGTTCCAGGGCCTGCACGGCACCGAGGTACGCGGGCGACTCGGAGACCACCACGTCGCCCGGGTCGATCAAGATCTTTGCGAGCAGGTCGAGCGCTTGCTGCGAACCGTGGGTGACAAGGATCTCACCGTCAACAGAGATGGGGCGGCCAAGCTCCGCGGAGTAGTGCTGTGCGATCCACTGGCGAAGCTCGATCACGCCATCGGTAGCGCTGTACTGAACTACTCGCGGGCCGTACTCGCCCAACAGCCGGTCGGCCTCGCGGCGCAGATCGGGCAGCGGAAAGCTGTCGGGTGTGGGCAGGCCGCCCGCCAGCGACAGCATGTCGGGCATCTCGGTGACCTTCAGCAAGTCGCGGATTGCCGACGACCGAAGCCCTGTGGTGCGCGAAGCGAATTGGAACGTCATAGCGGTTGCACGGTACTTCGTGCGCGCCGGTGGTCGGCGACCTTTCGCCGTCGTGAGCAGGGTGCTGTGAGTACCAGACGGTGCGTCGCTATTACAACTGACGGGGGAACAGTCCGTCGACGAACTGATCGGGGGGGAAGCGTTCCGTCGAGTCCTCGAGCTGCACACCGAAGCTGTTCAGCGCCATCGACACGAGTGTGTATTGGCCGACAGCGAACACGAGGTCCATCAACTGTTGCTCATTCCACGTGGTGGTGAGCGCGGACCACGTGTCGTCATCGACGAAGTGATCCGTTACCAGTTGCTCGGTCGCTTTCAGAAGTGAGCGGTCACCGTCGCTCCAGCCGTCCGCTGTAGAGCCGGCGGTGAGGCGCACGAGCTCATCGTCGGTGAGCCCGGCGGTTCGGCCAATTGCCGCGTGCTGTGCCCATTCGTAACCGGACCTGCACAGGAAGCCGGTGCGCAGGATCACCAGCTCACGTTCGCGGGCGGGCAGCGTGCTGCCATTGAGTACATGATTGGCGAACACCACCCAGCGCTTGAGCAGCTTCGGGTGGCGAGCGATGGTGGCAAAGACGTTCAGAACCGGGCCGCGAGCCGAGTTGGCCGCAAGCACCGGTCGTGAATCGTCCGTCCACTCTGCTTCTGTGACGGGCTGAATTCGAGGCTGGCGGAGGCGCATGATGCGCATCCTTGCACCTCATCGAACACATCACAGCCTGTGAACATTTCCGCTCGCCAAGCGAGCGGAAGTGCACACACGCGTGCGGTTTGGTTATCGGCTGGCGGGTGCGCGACGGCTGCGGCCGCGGGGGCCCGCCGGACGTGGAGTAGCGGGGCGCCCGTCGGCGTTTACACGGGCCGGGCGACCGGCGTCGGTGGTGGCCGCGGCGGCCGGACGCGAGGCACCCGAACGCTGCGACTGGCCGTGGCCAGTACGTGAACCTTGGCCTGCACGCTGGCCGGAACCCTTGGCCGGTCCACTGCCCTGACGATGGCTGCCAGCACGCTGGCCCTGACCCTGACGCGGGCCACGCTCGACCATCGGCGCGGCTTGCGCCACGGAGATACGGCGTGCCGGCATGGCTGGCCCGGCGAGTGCCTCGAGGATGGGGTGTTTGGCGTGCACGGCGTCGGTGATGATGGGCTCGATGCGGGCAGCGCGGGTCATTGCCCGGACGTCCTTGCGCTGGTCCGGGGTAGAGATCGTGACCACGATGCCCTCGGCGCCGGCGCGGGCGGTACGGCCCGAGCGGTGCAGGAAGGCCTTGTGCTCGGCCGGCGGATCGACGTGCACCACGAGGCGGACGTCGTCGACGTGGATACCGCGGGCGGCGATGTCGGTTGCGACCAACACCTTCACCTGACCCGTCGAGAAGTCGGCCAGGTTGCGCTCGCGAGCGTTCTGCGACAGGTTACCGTGCAGCTCAACAGCCGGAACGCCCGACTGGCCAAGCTGCTTGACCAGCTTCTTGGCGCCGTGCTTGGTGCGGGTGAAGAGCAGGCAACGGTCGGCACCGGAGGCTAGGCGGGTGACCACGCCGAGCTTGTCGGTGAGGGCAGTCTCCACGAGGTAGTGGGTCATTGCTTCGACGGGCGAATCGGCCGGGTCAAGGGCATGGTTGACGGGGTTGACCAGGTAGCGGTCGATCAGCACCTTGACGTCGTTGTCGAGCGTGGCGCTGAACAGCAGACGCTGTCCGGTGCGCGGGGTGCGATCCATGATGCGCTTGACGCCGGGCAGGAAGCCCATGTCAGCCATGTGGTCGGCTTCGTCGAGCACGGTGACTTCGATGCGGTCGAGCCGGCAATGGCCCTGCTTCATGAGGTCTTCGAGGCGGCCCGGGCAGGCGACGACGATGTCGACACCCTGCTTGAGTGCGCCGGTCTGGTTGCCGAAGCCGACGCCGCCGTACACGACGGTGTGGCGCAGGCCCATGGCCTTGGCCAACGGGGCAATGGTGGCAGCGACCTGGTTGGCCAGCTCGCGAGTGGGGACCAGCACGAGGCCGCGGGGCGAACCCGGACGGGCCTTCTCGCCACTCTTCGCCAGTGCGGCAACGAGGGGGATGGCGAAGGCAATGGTCTTGCCGCTGCCGGTCTTGCCGCGACCAAGGAGGTCCTTCCCGGCGAGCGAGTCGATCAGTGTGACGGTCTGGATGGGGAATGGTGCCGTGACGCCATCGGCGGCAAGGGCATTGATGATGGGCGTCGGAACGCCGAGGGACGCGAACGAACGCGCGGCCGGAGGGGTAATCATTGAAATTGGAATGGCTCTCTGTGTAGGGGTGGCCGTGGATGCACTCACACCGCGTTGGACATGGCCAACAACCGCTGCACTCGACCTCTGTGACAACAGCGTCACAGCAAGCGGACATACTAGCGGAGCGAACGCGTGATCGCTGCGATGCCGTCGGTCACACTCGTCGGACGGGCGACGGAGTCCCACGCCATCGTCCTCGGACAGGTCGGCCGCTCGGGCTCGGCCCACACGTTGGCGAGGTCGACATTGATCACACTTCGTTTCGGCATCCGAGTCTCCCTCTCGTCAGCAACAGCGTCAGTCTCCCGCACCAGCGCGGCCCGTTGTATGGTCGCCGAATGGAGATCTCGTTGGAAGGCAAGGTCGCGCTGGTCACCGGCGCGTCGAGGGGCATCGGTAAGGCGATTGCAGCGACGATGGCTGCGTCAGGTGCGAAGGTGATGTTGACCTCGCGAAAGATTGATGCGCTGAAGGCTGCTGCCGCTGAGATCGTTGCGCTCACGCCTAGTGCCGATCTGGAGGTGTTCGCCGCGAACGCCGGTGATGTTGCGTCGGCGGGAGAGTGCGTCTCGGCCACGATCGACCGCTTCGGTGGGCTCGACATCATCGTCAACAACGCGGCGACCAACCCCTACTTCGGCCCGACGCTGGGCGTCGACGAGGCACGTTTCGACAAGACGTTCGGCGTCAACCTGCGCGGCCCGCTGTTCTGGTGCCAGGCCGCCTGGGAGCAGGCGATGAAAGACAAGCCGGGTGTCATCGTCAATATTGCATCGGTCGGCGGGCTGCGTGCAGAAGGTGGGCTCGGCGTGTACAACCTGACGAAGGCAGCCCTCATCC
>JANOYI010000367.1:0-4208 GCA_031428795.1 Ilumatobacteraceae bacterium
GGGTCGATCAGCCCCTGACTCTCCAGAAATCTGATCTTCGAGATGGTGACGTCGGGGAACTCCTCCAAGAGGAGGGCCAGGACTTCGCCAATTGACAGGTATGGATGCTCCGGCATCGAATCAGCCGTCGCCTTTTTGGAAGAAGACCAAACGGAACTTGCCGATTTGCAGCTCGTCGCCCTGCGTGAGCGGCGCTTCGTCGATTCGAGTGTTGTTGACGTACGTGCCATTGAGCGAACCAGAATCGCGCACCAGGTACGAATTTCCGGTGCGGATGACATCGGCGTGCCGGCGCGACACAGTGATGTCGTCGAGACTGACCTCACCCTCTGTAGCGCGACCCAAGCGGGTGACATCAGCGTCGAGCGACAAGGCTGCCCCGGCTTGCGGGCCGTTGCGCATCACGAGCGATGCAGCAGCCATCGGAAGGTTGCCAAGATTCACCACGATGTCATCGTGGGACCCGGCTGCATCGAGCAGCGGATCGATCTTCGCAAGCGTGATGGTGTGGTCGCTGAGACGGTCGAGCACGCCACCGCAGGACGAGCAGAAGGCCGCTTCCGGAGGGTTCCGGTGACCGCATTGGTTGCAGAACACGTAGGCCATTGGGGCCAACCCTAACCGTCAATCAATGCTTGATACGCCGCAGCGTCAAGGAGGCCCGCCAACTCGCTCTGATCGGCGACTTCGATTTCGCACAACCACCCTGCGCCGTATGGATCTGAGTTGAGCGTTTCGGGGCTGTCGCCCAGCGAGTCGTTGACGGCGACCACTGTTCCGGTGACCGGCGCGTACACATCGCTGACCGATTTGGTGCTTTCCACTTCGCCGAAACTGTCACCAGCGGTGACGGAGGAGCCGAGAGCGGGCACCTGCACGTACACGACATCGCCCAGTGCATCCTGCGCGTAGTCGGTGATGCCAATACGGGCGCGGGTGCCGCTGACGGCGATCCACTCGTGATCAGAGCTGTAACGAAGGTGTTCGGGAACCTGCATGGTGGTCACGTTAGCCGCGAGTGGACCGGCCGGCCTTCAAGCTGGCGCGGATGGTAGGGACATAGGTGATGGCCGTGTAGTAGCTGAGCACCAGGCCGGGGATGCCCATCAGCCAGGCGGCGACGAGGAACCATTGATGGGCAAAAAAGTCGGTGGAGCCGAGCATGAAACCGGGCAGCGCGAACATCAACAGGAACGTGGCTGTCTTGCCCCACCAGGTCACGTCGAAACGCTTCATTCCAAGGAACAGCGTGCAGATCGCAATCACTCCGCCGAAAACCACCTCACGAACGACGACCATCCAGAAGAACCACAGCGGCGGAATGTCTTTGATGATGATGCCGCTGATAGCGACGATGAAGAGCAGCCGATCGGCGGTGGGATCGAACATCTTGCCGAACTCGCTGACCTGATTGAAGCGGCGTGCGAGCCACCCATCCACCCAGTCGGTGGCTCCGAGGCCGCCGAGCAAGAACGCCGCACCGGCAACGTTGTCTCGTGAGAACAACATCCAAATGAACAGCGGAATGCAGCACAGCCGAGCCAGTGTGAACAGGTTTGGTGCGGTCAGCAGCATGTGCGACGACAGTTGTTGGTCGGTTGCATCCGTTGCGTCCATTGCTGGCGAGCGTACTTGCGTACGCTTCGCACATGAGCAACTCTTCAGCGTCGTCCGGCACTCTCTCGGGCCAGGTCGCGTTCATCACCGGCGCCGGTTCTGGTCTTGGCGCCGCCTTCGCTCGGCGACTGGCACGTGACGGAGCCACCATCGTTGTCAACGACCTTTCCCCCAATGCCGCGGCCGAGGTCGCCGCAGAAGTAGGTGGCGACACGGCAATCTTCGACGTGTGCGATTCGGTGGCCTTTGACGCGGAGATCGACAAGGCGGTCGAACGACATGGTCGGCTCGACATTCTCATCAACAACGCAGGCATCGCGCCCCCAACCGACCCGGATCTCGTGCAGCAGGCAATCGCCAACCAGATGGCTCGAATGGAGGGCCGTATCGGCGACCTCGTGCCGCCGAACAACACCGTCAACCTCTCCGACGAGGACTGGGACCGCATGATTCGGGTCCATCTGTACGGCACCTTCTACGGCACTCGCGCCGCACTGCGGCACATGACGCCAGCTCGCAGCGGCTCGGTCGTCAACGTGTCGTCCGTATTGGGCTTACGGCCCATGGCGGGTGCCCTGCACTACGCGACTGCCAAGGCAGGCATCATTGCCTTCACCAAGTCCGTTGGTCAGGAGGTCGCCCCGTTCGGCGTGCGCGTCAACGCCGTCTGCCCAGGATGGATCGACACGCCGCTGCTGGGCGCCATGGACCCGATGATGATGGCTGGCATCGTGATGCAGATTCCGCAGGGTCGCATGGGTCGGCCGGAAGAGCTGGCTGAAGTTGTCCGCTTTCTCTCCGGACCGGAAAGCAGCTACTGCAGCGGCGACATCTTCGCAGCGTCGGGCGGGTTCGCCTGATGGCAACGATATTTACACGCATCATCAGTGGCGAGATCCCCGGTACGTTCGTTCACCGCGACGATCAGTGCGTCGCGTTCCTGTCCATCAATCCGCTGGCTCACGGCCACACGCTCGTCGTGCCTATCGAGGAAGTCGACCACTGGGTCGACCTCTCCCCCGAACTCGCTGCGCATCTCTTCGATGTGGCCCACCGCATCGGCCGCGCGCAACAAGCTGCGTTCGGCTGCGACCGAGTGGGCCTCATCATCGCCGGCTACGAGGTGCCGCACGCTCACCTCCACCTGATTCCCACCGAGCACATGGGGCAGCTGAACTTTGCCAACGCAGCCAGCGAGGTCGACCGTGCCGAAATGACCGACGCCGCGCACGCGATACGGGTGGCGCTACAGGCCCAGGCCGAGCTCGGCTGACTCTGCTGGTGGCGCCGGCTCCATCAGTTCGGGGCCGGCGTTGCGAACGTTGTTGACTGCGGTACTGACCGCATGCATCACCAGCACGTCGTTTGCTGCCGGCACCAAAAGGTGCTGGATTGAGTCGAGATCGTTGTTGGTGGGGTCCAGCCACTCTGCCCAGTCCTCGGGCGACAGAAGCACGGGCATGCGGTCGTGCACCGGGGCCATCGTGTCGTTTGCAGCGGTCGTGATGACTGTGCAGCTGTGCAACCAAGGGGCATCCGGCCCAGCCGACTTGTCGCGCCACGTTGCCCATAGCCCGGCCACCGCGAGCATTTCCCCGTCGGCTCGGTGAATGAACATCGGCGTCTTCATCGGCTTGCCCGCCTTCGTCAGCGCGGCACCCGGACCCGCCTGCTGCCACTCATAGAAACCATCCATCGGAATGATCAACCGGTGCTTCTTGAAGAGCCCCTTGAACGCAGGTTTCTCGCCGATCGTTTCACTGCGCGCGTTGATCATCTTCGATCCGATCTTGACGTCCTTTGCCCAGCTCGGTACCAGCCCCCACTGAAACGGCTGCACCTCGCGGGCTCCCGTTGCGTCAGCGACGACTGCGTACACATCCTGTGTCGGCGCAACGTTGTAGTTGGCGGGCAGCGCTGCCTCGCTCTCGAACGAGGCTCCGAAGAACTGAGAGATCTTGTCGGCGGAATGGGAGGAAACGAAACGACCGCACATCGCGCCGACGGTAGCCGTGAATGAAGGAAGGCCCGCCCTTTCGGGCGGACCTGCACTTTCATTCGTCGGGCTGACAGGATTTGAACCTGCGACCCCTTGTCCCCCAGACAAGTGCGCTACCAAGCTGCGCTACAGCCCGAATGTTTCGACGGGAGACTCTACCGACTGACCGCTGCAACGGCTCGCCGTCATACGAACAACTGCACCACACGCCAGCCGAGATAGACGACCAGCATGAACATCAGCACCTTGAAGTGCCACGGCGCGCTGGCGTCGTCCTCGGTGCCGTCCACGCCCGCCGCCAGCTGGTGGAGGTTGAGGTTCTTGGCGGTAATCGGTTGTTGTGCCGCAACGCTGCGACCACAGGTTGGGCAGGTGCCGTCCTCGTTCATCGCCGACGGCGTCAGATACTTGGCGCAGTCTTCACACCAGGGCATCGTCGTTCCAGGTGATGTCGTTCCAGAGCATCGTCTGTCCTATTCGCTGCGCTTCCGCACGCGCAGTTTGATGGGCGTCGAGCCGAAGTCGAATGCCTCACGGATGGAGCGCTCGAGGTACCGCAGGTACGTGTGAGGCAGCTCGCGGTTGACGAACA
>JANOYI010000368.1:0-1944 GCA_031428795.1 Ilumatobacteraceae bacterium
CACGTTGGTCAGGATCGAGAGCGTGGACGGCATGATCAATGCGCCACCGACACCCATCAGGGCGCGTGTCGCGATGAGGTTGGATGGTGAGTCGGCGAGGGCGGACAGCACCGACCCGAAGGCGAAGATCACGATGCCGACGCGCAACGCACGCTTGCGACCGAATCGATCGCCCAGGCTGCCGGTCGTGAGCAACAGTCCGGCGAAGACGAGCGTGTAGCCGTCGACGATCCACTGCAGTTCGCTGTTGGTGGCGCCCAACTCTTTGACCAGCGACGGGATAGCCACATTGAGGATGGTGTTGTCCATCACGATGATCAGCAGGCTGAGACATAGCGTGGCCAGGGTGAACCAGCGACGAGCGTGGACGGCGGGGTCCAACAGGTCTGGCTCGTGTGTGGGGGCTGTACTACTCAATGGCTTGCCTTTCGATACGGAACAGTTCCGTATCGTAATCATCCGATGGTGCGGCACCCTCACCATGCTCATGTGACTTGTGTAACGATCGCAGCGATGAACGTTCACGAGCTTCCGACTCCGGCGCTGATCATCGATGCTGATCTGCTCAACGCAAACTTGGCGACCATGGCTGCAGCACGGCCCGGCAACACCCTTCGGCCGCATGTGAAGGCACACAAGTGCACCGCTCTCGCCGCCACCCAACGGCTTCACGGCCACACAACGTTCACCTGCGCAACGCCGCGCGAGGTATTGGGCATGGCTGCGGCGGGACTTGGCGACGACCTGCTGTTGGCCAACGAGGTCCTCGACCCCGCTCGGCTCGCTGCACTCTCTGCCGCCCAGGATTCAGCGATGATCACGATTGCGGTCGACTCTCCCAAGACCGTCGACGCAGCGGCCCGCGCTGGACTTCGTCACGTGCTCGTCGATGTCAACGTCGGTCTCCCCCGCTGTGGATGCCTACCGCAGGAAGCCGGCCGCCTCGCCGACCTGGCGCGAGTCAACGGGCTGCAGGTCCGCGGCGTGATGGGGTACGAAGGCCACCTGATGGTGATGGACGATCACGATGCCCAGCGCGAGAAAGTCGCCGAGGCGGTGGACCGCCTACTGGCCGCGCACGCCGACGTGGGTGGCGACATCATCAGCGCCGGTGGTACAGGCACCTACCATCTGCACGATCGGGTCACCGAAGTGCAGGCCGGAAGTTACGCACTGATGGACTCCCATTACGGCGGCACCGGCAGCCCATTCGTGCAGGCGTGCTTCGTCATCGGCACCGTGATCTCAGCGAACGCAAAGTTCGCCGTCGCCGACGTTGGGCTGAAGTCGATGGCCATGGACCACGGCAACCCGTCGTTGGAGACATTCGACGGCCAGGGCGCCGACGTGTGGTTCCTCAGCGACGAACACGTCACCTTCGTGCCGCACGCCGGAGTCGCTTCGGTGGGCGATCGCGTGCGTGTGGTGCCAGCGCACATCGACCCGACAATGGCAATGCATGAAACCGCCTGGCTGGTGAGCGGTCAAGAAGTCGTCGACAGATGGCCGATCGATCTGCGCGGCTGGTAGAGCATCAGGTCAGTGGCGTGAAGGTGGCACCGCCAGTGGTGCTGTCGTAGCTGCCGAGCAGGACGACTTGCGAGCCCGTCCATACCGGCGCGCCACCGTCGTGAGGGACCTCACCGAAGGTCATGTCACCACTGCCCCATTCGTCCTTGGCCGGGTCGTACCAAACGGCACCACCCTTGGCGAACTGAACGATCACTGAGCCCGTCCACACTGGCGCGAACCCTGGATGGGCAAAGCCAGATTTGGTGCGCCGCCACGTGTCGGGCGCGAGGGGCCATTTCGGCAGCGTGCGCGCAATGGCCTCGGCCACCAAGTCGTCCGCCGCCTCACCCGCGCCGACGAGCAGCCTTGCAACCCGTTGCAGTCGGGGCAGCTCGGCGCCGAGCATCTCGACAAAACCCAGGTCATTTGCCG
>JANOYI010000369.1:0-5012 GCA_031428795.1 Ilumatobacteraceae bacterium
TGGAGAAGCTCAACGCGACGGCCCGCCAGGCGCTCATCATGGCGTCGGACGCTCAAAAAGGTGGCGACGTTGCGAAGGCGACGCAGTACACGAGCGCTGCTGAAGGCATCGCCAATCAGTTGATCCAGGTGGAGAAAGACGTCGAAGGTCTCAAGTCGATGGTGGTCGACTCCACGCAGGCATCAGATCAGGCGAAGGCCGCCGTGCAGCAGAACGGCCGCTTGCTGCAGCAGAAGCTGGCCGAAAAGCAGAAGCTCCTCTCCCAGCTCGACCAGGCCAAGATGCAAGAGCAGATGAACTCGGCGATGGCCCAGCTGCAGGAAACCGTCGGCGACGACGTACCTACGCTCAGCGAGGTACAGCAGAAAATCGAGGCCCGTTACACGAAGGCCAAGGCACATAGCGAGCTGTCCGAGGCCACTGTCGAGAGCAGCATTCTGGAAATCGAGCACGCCACTGCCAACGTTGAGGCGCAGAGCCGGCTCAGCGAATTGCGTGCGGAACTCGGTCTCGATTCTGCACCCGCTGCTGCTGCTCCGGCGCCCGCCGTCGAGCAGCCGCGACCAACCGAAGGCTGAGCCGTTCAACACTGAACGACTAGATCAACACCAGCAAGTCGTCGCGGTGGATGGCCTCGTGCGCCACGTGCGCAGGTAGGTCGGTAGTTCGCTGACCGCGCACCGAACGCAACACATCGGCGTCGCACAGCGCGATGCCGCGAGCAACCGTGATGCCTGCCAAGTCGCGCACGTCGACGACGTCGCCTTCGCCGAATTCGCCCACAACCTCGACGATCCCGGCGGGAAGCAACGACGTGCCGCGCTCCAGCAGAGCCCGGCGGGCACCGTCGTCAATCACCAGTGCCCCTTCGACGTTCGTCGCAAAACCAATCCACAGCTTCCGAGCAGGAAGATTGCGACTGCTCGGCAGGAAGGTTGTTCCCACCCCTACACCGTTGGCGGCATCGATGAGCACATTGGGTCGATCAGCCTTGGCGATGACGGCACGAACGCCGGACCATGAAGCCATCCGCGCTGCCGACAACTTCGAGGCCATTCCCCCACTGCCTCGGGTGCTGCCGGAGGCCGTGGCGGCGACCGAAAGCAGCGGGTCGTCGGCGGCGACAACTTCCACCAGCCGGGCGGTCGGGTCGGTGCGCGGGTCGGCGGTGTACAGGCCAGGGGTGTCAGTGAGCAACACCAGAACGTCGGCGCTGACGTTGTGCGCTACCAGGGCGGCAATGCGATCGTTGTCGCCGTAGCGAATCTCGTCGCTGGCCAGCGCATCGTTCTCGTTGACGATGGGGATGCAGCCCAACTCCAGCAGGCGCCCCAGTGTCTGGCGCGCGTGGAGGTACTGACGACGGTCGACGAAGTCGTGAGGCACCAGCAGTACCTGCGCGGCAACCAATGAGTGTCGGCCAAGCGAACGGTTGTAGTGCTCCATCAACCGGCTTTGTCCTGCAGCCGAGATGGCCTGCAACGTGATCACATCGGTCGGCCGGGTGAGCAATCCGAGAGCGGCCACGCCAGCAGACACAGCGCCGGAGCTGACCAGGATGACCTCGTGGCCAGCGGCGCGCAGCACAGCCAACTGGTCGCAGACCGCGTCGATGATGGCGGCATCGATGACACCGAGCTGGTCGGTGAGCGAGGAAGTGCCGATCTTGGCAACGACCCGCACGGTCAGACTTCCTCTTGGTACTCGAAGCTGAACTTGGCGATCCAGATGATGTCGCCATCGGAGGCGCCAGCGCGCGTGAGTAGGCGGGGCACACCGATGCGCTTGAGCTGGTGGTCGATGTACGACAGCGCTTCGGGTGTGCTGACATCGTTCAACGCGACCAGCCGCTCGACCTGGCGACCGACGAGACGGAACTCGTTGTCGCCGAGCCGCTCGACGCGGGCACCATCGGCGTTGGGCCGAATGATCACAATGCCTTCGGTCTCGGGCGCCTCGGCACGTGCGCCGTGCACCAAGGCAGCCAACCGACCAACCAGTTCGCGCACGCCCTGATTGGTGATGGCGGAGATCGACTCACCGTCCCAGTCGTAGACGGCAGAATCGCTCTTCGTACCCACGACGAGACGGGGGCGCTCCAGCAGCTCGGGGCGATATGCCTCGAGCTCGTTGAGCAGCACCCGCTCTTGCTCATGGGGGTCGACGCCATCGATTGCAGACAGGTCGACCATGACGCACAACACCCGTGCACGCTCGATGTGCTTCAGGAAACGATGACCAAGACCCTTGCCCTCGCTGGCACCCTCGATCAGCCCGGGGATGTCGGCAACGATGTACTCAGTGTCGTTGTAGCGAACAACACCAAGGTTCGGTTCGAGCGTGGTGAAGGGATAATCGGCGATCTTCGGCTTAGCGGCACTGATCACACTGATCAGCGTGCTCTTGCCCACATTGGGAAAACCGACCAGCGCAACGTCGGCCATCAGCTTCAGCTCCAGCTTGAGCCATTGCTCGTCGCCTTCTTCGCCTTGCTCGGCAAACGTTGGAGCCCGCCGACGGTTCGAGGCGAACTTGGCGTTGCCGCGACCACCGCGGCCACCCGCACCTGCCAGCCACCGGTCGCCGTGATTGGCCAGGTCGGCCAACAGCTCACCGGTGTGAAGATCGTTGATGACCGTACCTTCCGGCACCATCACCTCCAGATCCTTCCCTTTCTTGCCGTGCTGGTCCTTGCCCATACCGTGCACGCCATCGCCCGCACGACGGTGCGGGTGGTCGCGGAATGCCAGCAGCGAAGCCGAGTTGCGGCTGGCTACCAGCCACACATCGCCACCCTTGCCGCCGTCGCCACCGTTGGGCCCGCCGAACGCGACCGGGCCCTCACGGCGGAAGGAGACGCAGCCTGCGCCGCCGTCGCCACCGCGCACATTCAGTTGGGCTTCGTCGACAAAGGAGCTCATAGGACCCCATGAGGCTACAGGCCACTCAGCCTGGCCGTGATGGCCGGGTCCCCCGGCGCCGCAGGTACCCTTCGAACCGTGACTGGTATGGATGAGCGAGCGCAACGCTGGGCTTCCACCATGGCCGGCCACGACGTCGCCGGAGTTCAGTTCGCCCACACGGACTCGTGGGCCGGCAGCGGCAGCAGCCTTCTACTCCCCCGCCACGCCCGCGAGGAGCGCGAGGAGAACTCACTCGCCACGCTGGCCACCCGGGCCTTCGGCGCAGGAGACCGCGCGATTGCGGAAGAGCCCGACGAGTGGCGAACCTGCTTCGAGCGCGACCGCGACCGCATCTTGCACGCCAACGCCTTTCGACGGCTTGCCGGCAAGACCCAGGTGTTCGTCTTCCCCGACGATCACCAGCGCACGCGTCTCACGCACGCGTTGGAGGTCGCTCAGATAGCGGCATCGGTTGCCCGTGCACTGGGGCTCAATGTCGCGCTTGCTGAGGCAATCGCCCTCGGACACGACTGCGGGCACGGCCCTGGCGGACACGCGAGCGAAGACGCCCTCAGCCCGTATGTCCCCGGCGGGTTCGACCACGCGACATGGGGCGCCGACGTCACCCTCGTCTCTCTCAATCTCTGTGCCTTGACGCTCGATGGCGTGCGTAATCACAGTTGGAGCCGTCCGTCACCGGCCACTCCCGAAGGTGAAGTCGTCAGCTGGGCCGACCGGATCGCCTACGTGTGCCACGACTTTGAAGACGCAGTCGCATCCGGCGTGGTCACCGCCGAAATGCTTCCCCCCTTGGTGCGTGACCGCTGCGGGGTGCTGCGCCGCGAGCAGTTGGGGGCATTCGTCTTCGGCATGATCGACGCCGCCCGGGCATCGGGTCGAATCGGCATGGTGGCACCGCTGGCCGAAGCACTCGCCGCCTTCCGCCGGTTCAACTACGACAACATTTACCTGCGACCTGCCTCAACCGCCCAGGCCACCGCAGTGATCAGTCTGCTGCGCGCCCTTGTCGAGAATTTCGCCGCGAATCCCCACCTCCTCCCGGATCCGAACCAGTTCGGGCCCGAGAGTGCAGATGCGCTGCACGCCGCCGTCACGTACGTCGGCGGCATGACCGACCGCTTTGCCTGCCGCCAAGGCGTCACGCTGCTCGACTGGCCCCTCGACCAGCTCCCGCAAGGCATCGACACGTTCAACTGACGCGTACCATCGGGGCTTGACTCGCCTATTGATCCGCGGTCGCCTCGTCGTCGCCGACAACTGATACTCACGGCAGCAGCGGATCGAAAACGATGAATGCCCGGCCTTGCGGCCGGGCATTCATTCAGAACTTGCCGTTCAGAATTTGGCTTGGTCAGGCGACAGGTGCGGATTCCACCGGGACGACGTCGACGATGCGACGGCCCTTGCGGTGGCCGAACTGCACGGTGCCTTGGGTGAGTGCGAACAATGTGTCGTCGCCACCGATGCCCACGTTGTTGCCGGGGTGGAACTTGGTGCCACGCTGGCGAAGGATGATGGTGCCAGAGTTGATTGCGCTGCCGCCGAACACCTTCACGCCGAGGCGCTGAGCGTTGCTATCGCGACCGTTGCGGGTTGACCCGCCGCCTTTTGTCTTTGACATGAGGCTCAGCCCTTCTTGATCGAGGTGATTTCGATGACGTGGTACTTCTGACGGTGGCCATAGCGACGACGCTGGTTGGTGCGGCGCTTGTAGGTAAAGCCGTCAATCTTCGGCCCCTTGGCCCAACCCACCACCTTGGCGGTGACGGTGACACCCTTGAGCTGGTCGGGGGTGGCGAGAACAGTCTCGCCATCCACCACCAACACGGGGGTGAGGGACACTTCAGAACCCTGCTCGGCGTCGAGCAGTTCGACGTGGACCTGCTGGCCCTCGGCGACGCGGGATTGCTTCCCGCCAGATGCGATTACTGCGTACATAGCTCTGCGATCCTAGCGGGCAACGCGGCCCGACCAACCGGGAGAAGGCGAACTTGCTGGCTCATTCCAGCGACGCAGCGTCAATGACTACGCCGCGCCCCTCGCAGTTCGGGCATTGATCGGCGAAGTTGACCAGCAGACCTTCACCGA
>JANOYI010000370.1:0-2344 GCA_031428795.1 Ilumatobacteraceae bacterium
CGGCGGCTCGTCAATTACCGCCTCAACCAAGTGACCGCCGAGCTGGGTGACCTCACGTACCTGTTGGAGTCGGGCTCGGATCGGATCGGCGCTCTCGACTTCCAAGCCTCAGCCACCGACTATGTGCCGCGTGTAGTGGACAGCGCGACGCTTGACGACCTCGCCACCGCATCCGAGCGAATTGAAAGCGGGCAGCCGCTTGATCCAGCGCTGGACGCCGCACTGTTGCGTGGCACGTCCATCGGAGGCGCTCGACCCAAAGCCTTGATCGACGCTGGCGATCGCAAACTGATAGCCAAGTTCTCGTCGACCAACGACATGTATCCGGTCGTGCAGGGCGAGTTCGTCGCTATGGAGCTCGCCCGGCGAGTCGGGCTTGACGTCGCGCCAGTTGAACTCACTGTCGCTGCCGGTCGGCACGCGCTGCTCGTCGAACGGTTCGATCGAACTGCAAGCTGTTCGCGTCGCCGGTTCGTCTCGGCACTGACGATTCTCGAGCTGACGTCTTTCCCGGAGGGCCGCTATGCGACCTATGCAGATCTGACCCACAAGGTTCGGGCCCAGTTCGCGAATCCGACGTCCACGTTGCGAGAGCTGTTCGGTCGGATCGCGTTCAACATGATGTCCGGCAACACTGACGATCATGGGCGAAACCACGCAGCGTTTGTTGAACATCAGCTCGTGCTCACTCCGGCGTACGACATCTGTCCGCAGGCCCGCTCCGGTGAAACGGCAGCGCAAGCGATGTCCTACGACGAACACGGCAACCGCGACGCCAATCTCAGGCTTCTCATAGAGGCAGCCCACCTCTACCTGCTCGACCCATTCGAGGCCCGCGACATTGTTGACAAGCAGGAGTCCATCATCCGCGAACAGTGGGCAGAGGTCTGCGCTGCGGCCGGCCTGACGGTTGTTGAACGGTCCGGGTTTTGGGGACGCCAGTTCCTCAACCCTCACGCGTTCGAAGGCATGGAGCGGAGTTGAACCGTGGGGACAGAATCTGTGGTCGAGATCAACGCCCTCGGAGAACACGGTGAGGTTCTACCTAGTCGCGGCTTTCAGCCGCTTGCGGAACTGCTCGCCGAACTGTTCGAACTCGAGCCCGAGGCCGTGCGTATGAGCAAGGCGTTCTGATCTCAGACTGGCAGGCTGGTCGAGTGCAGATCAAGTCGCTTGCTGGACATCACCACCTGGCTCCGTTGCTCGGGGCGTGGCACTTCGCGGAATGGGGTCAGCTGTATCCGACCGAGGTGTGGAATGCAGAGATCGCGGCGGCCGAGTTCGAGGGGATGGCTTCTTCAAATTCGGCGGATCGCACGTGGGTTGCATTCGAGGGCGACACTCGCCGTGGGCAGGACGTGCTCGGTTCTGTGTCGTTGATGGCGAGCGACGATCTCGCCGGCTACGAGCACCTCACGCCGTGGCTCGCGAGCATGTTCGTTGCGCCTGCAGCCCGCGGGTGCGGCGTGGCGACAGCGCTCGTCGATCACCTCCTGGCAGCCGCGCGCGATGCCGGGCACGACGAGGTGTACCTGTTCACGTCGGGTCAGGACGACTTCTGGTCAGCGCGAGGTTGGCAAGTGATTGCGTACGTCGAGTCGGCCGGCCACCCGGCAGCCGTGATGTCGCGCTCGACCCACTCGGCGCAGCAGTAGAAGAACTGACCGCCGGCCACAATCCTGGTTTGTCCTTCAAATATCCGGGGTACTAGCTCAGCATGATTGTTACTGGACTGATTCTGCTTCTTCTCGGAGCGCTGCTGGCGATTCCGATCCTTACGACCGTCGGCATCATCCTGCTGCTCGTCGGCGTGGTGCTGCTCATCGTCGGCCGCTCCGGCCGACAGATCGGTAGCCGCGCTCACTACTGGTGACCGCTAGCGCCGGCCCGAGTTACGCCATGTGGCTGCGGTCGTCGGCCAAGCGACGGCCGTCGAGGTACCGCAACTCGTGGCGCACTGTGCCGTCATTGCGCCACTTGCGAATTGCGGCAATGCCATCGCGACCATCTTGGCGCTTGCCAGCCCAGTAGCGCTCCTCGTAGTGCACCTTGCCGTCCGCGAAGTACCCGCGCGCAGCCGGCATCTCCGTGGTCGGATCGTGCAGCAGCCCGTGGGTGTAGAAGAGTTCGTACTTCAGCTTGCCGTCTGGCCGAAATCGTCGGTAGGCGGGGTGGTAACGGCCAGGGTTGTGGAGCTGCCCCTCCCGGTACCACGCCACATAGCTGATCGAGCCGTTTGCGTGTCGGCGAACGCGGCCGGTGAAACCAACGGGGATCTCCGCCTCGTTCTCGATGTCGATCGTGTTGATGACGCGAAAGGTCATCGAGTTCGGAATGAGATCGA
>JANOYI010000371.1:0-3066 GCA_031428795.1 Ilumatobacteraceae bacterium
GTGCGTGATCGGCGGATAGGCCCGCTGGTCCTACTCGTCTCATCCGTGTTCCTCGTCGGCGTGTGGTCAATGGCGTTCGGGTTTGCGACGGGGTGTAGCAGCAACGGCGGCGACCACTGCGAACGGGTGGATGCGTCGGCCTACGCCGCGCTCGGTGCGGCATTCCTTGCGGGTGTCGGGGCCGTGTTCAGCCCTTGGCCACGGCACGATCGCCGTGTGACCTACGTGGCCGCAATGGTCGCAATCGCGCTGCTCGCCTTCATTGCCATGAAGACCTGGGCCGCATAGCTGCCGAACTGATCGACATCAGTGAGGGGATGAAGCCGTGACCCGAGGACAAAAGGCAGTGACGTCGATCGCTCTCGGAGCCGCCCTGGCAGTTGTCGCGTCCGCTGTCACGGCACGGTTGAACGGTTCGCCCGATGGCGGCTGGTGTACTGATTCTGGGCAGCGCGCTCGTGCTCAGCTTCAACGAACGGGACGGGTCGGATGGTCTGTTCATGTTCCCGCTGCTGCTCGGGTCGGCTTTCATTCTTGCCCTGTCAGCCGTGCTCACCGTCCGCCTGCGCCGCTCCGCTACGTAGCGCAGATCACCGGAATAACTGCCGATCTGGGCGGGGCGCCGTCAAAGCGAACGAAGCCGTAATCCCCGGATCAATTCGAAGTGCTTGCGGTTCCTCGTGACCAGACCGAGACCGTGTTCAATCGCGGTTGCGGCGACGAGGGCATCGGGAAGTCGGACTCCGAACTCTCGCGCGATCCGACCGGCGCGCTCGGCCACGGCCCGGTCGACGCCAAGTTCTCTGAAGGGCGCGAGCAGTTGAATGGAGAGGTTCGTCGCGGTGTTGCCGGCGAAGAGTTCTGCGCGGGTGACCACCGAGTAGTGGAGCCGGTGGCGACCGGGTACGAGCGCAGTTGCGCCTCGGAGGTGGTCGATGAAGATGTCGGTGTCGACGAGGAGATCAGCCACGCTGCCACTCGTCGCGCGAGGGCGCTGTCGCGGCCGGTGAGGCGCCAAACGTGGCCGTGAGAGCGGTGGTGGCATTGGCGTCGTCGGTCAAGTAGTCGTCGAGAGCCCGGCGGATGATCACGGCCATTGGAACGCCCTCGGAGTCGGCCAATTGGTCGACCTTTCTGCGCTGCTCGTCGGTGAGGTAGACCTGCGTCCGTGTTGCTGACATACAGCAAGCCTATACAGCATATCCGTCGCCGGCAAGAGCTCACGAGGACTCCGTCGCGTAAGCCAGATCTGCCGCTAGGGGCGTGAGCCAATGGGCAGGTGTCGGACATTCTGCGCTATCGCTGATGGTGACTTCTTGATACCATGGTGTCATGCCGAAGAATCTCACAGTTCGCCTCGACGACGAACTCGCTGCTGACACCGAGGCGCTCGCACGTGCCGAAGGCCAGAGCCTCAACGAAACGGTGAAGCTCGCGCTCCGCGAGGCAGTCGAGCGTCGTCAGAAGGACCCGGCGTTTCGGCGGCGCGTCCGTCAGATCATCGAAGACGATCGAGAGCTCCTCGAGCGACTCGCGAAGTGAGCGTCGAATACCTCGATCTCGCTGACTACATCGCGATCGCCGCTGCGGTCACAGGTCTCGACCTGCAGACGGTGATGAACGTCACAAATCACAACCTTGCAGACTCAGCGCTGCACGCGCCTGCGGCTGGATTCGGAGACACCGACCTCTACCCCGAGTTCGTTGACAAGGCAGCGGTGCTCATCGTGAGGCTCGCGCGGAATCATCCATTGCCCGACGGCAACAAACGAGCCGCATGGGTTTCGCTGCGTCTGTTCGTCGACATCAACGATTGGACCTGGGCACCGAAACCCGACATCGACGAGGCCGAGGCCGCCGTACTCGCCATCGCCGCCGGGAAGTGGGACGAGGACACCACTGCAAGCTGGTTGAGCAGGTTCCTGCGACCCATCGCCGACGACTGACCGCTCATACCTGCCGCTCTGAGCGGGTTGACGTGCCGATCCGGAGCGGGCAAAGTGCGCTGATGAGGCGCTCCCGATTGCTCGTGACGGCGATCCTGCTTCTCACGTGCGTCGCGGCATGTGATGTGGGTGAATCGTCAGAGTGCAACCCGTACGAGCAGTTCCGGCTGAACGGCACCCTCTACCTCGGACCGTCGGAAGACATCGGCGCGGATCAACTCGGCGATGAAGCCGGGGAGATCACGAAGCCGCTTCCTGACGGCGCGGTGCGCTGCGAGCCGTTCACGTTGGTCGATGGACAAGGCACGCCGTCCCCTGGCAGCAAGGTGTACGAGATCAACGGCACCGACCCAGGCGTCGCGCTCGCTGTCGTCGATGCCAGCCCCGGCAAGCCCCGCCTCTACCGACCGCAAACGACTGCGCCGTAGGGGGGCGTGGGGGCTCGCCCATACCTGCCGATCTGCGTGTCGTCTGATTGGCGATCACAGAGCGAGGTGAATGCGGAGCGCCTCGTCGAGATCTGCTTGCAGGTCGGTGGTCAAGAGGCCAACTCGTGAACCAATACGCTCGACCGCGATGGAGCGAACCTGTTCCGCTTGTGCCTTCGAATCGACGGCAAGTCCGGTGACGCTGGCGGGTAGCAGAACCTGAAACGGGTAGACCCGATCGGTGTTGGACGTCACCGGGACGACCGTCACGACGCCGCGGCCGAGGCGTTCGGCGGTGTTGTTCGCGCCGTCGTTGCTCACGATGACTGCGGGCCGTTGCTTGTCAGCCTCGGCGCCGCGCACGGGTTCGAGGTCGACGAGCCTGATCTCACCTCGTCGCATCGGCTAGCCCGTCAGCGGTCGTTGTGTCCCACACGGCGCTGTCGTCGCTGGTGGCCCACTCGGCCCACGCATCCTCGTACGCTGAGCCGAGTTCGGACGCTCGCAGCATCCGAACTGCCTTGTGTACGACCGCTGAACGGGAAGCAAATCCCTCTCGTTCGGCGTAGGTGTCGAGGAACTCGACATCATCATCGGGGAGGCTCACACTGACCTTCATACCGTCATACTACTGATGGTCCTACCCAAGTGGCAAGCCCTCATTGGCGCCCTATCTGCCGCTCTGCTCGCTG
>JANOYI010000372.1:0-7374 GCA_031428795.1 Ilumatobacteraceae bacterium
CCGTCAACGGCCATGACCACCGTGAAGCCGCGCCGCTCCAGCCGTCGCGACAGCATGTCGCGGTTCATCTCGGTGTATTCCACGAACAAGATATTCGGCATGGTGGCGTTCTACTCCCGTGCGGTGCGGACCTGGTTCGTCACCAGATCACCTCGATGTCGTACTGCGAGACCAGCCCATCGCGGCTGACCAACGCCATCTCTCCTTGGCGCGCCTGCGTGACGAGCAGTCGGTCGAAAGGGTCGTTGTGGAGGAGCGGTAGATCCTCTATTGCGCCGAGATGGCTGGCCGCGATGGGCAGTTGGCGAAAGCCAGAGCGGGGCACGAAGTGGTCGAACCAGTCAGCCGCTCTCCGATCGAGTTCGTCGAGCTTGCCGCTGCGGCGCTTGACGGCCATCTCCCACAGCGAGACGTGCGATGCGTACACCTCGGCGTCGTCGGTGCTGAGCGCCGCGCGAGCATGCCCGCCAAGTCGCTCAGGTGACTGAACGGCCCAGATCAAGGCGTGTGTGTCGAGAAGCAGCTTCACTGCGGGAACACCGGCCCGTCGAACATGTCGGCAATCTCGTCGTCGCTCCAACAGAGGTCTTCGACGCTTGGCGTGCGGCCGTTCGGGCGGGCGCCGAGGCCCAGGATCACGCCAGTCGGGCGAGGTGGCACCAGGCGTGCCACGACTTTGCCATGCTTGGTGATCTCGACCTCTTCGCCAGTCTCGGTGAGTTCGGCGATCACGCTCGACAAGTGGTCCTTGATCTCGTGGATGGGCTTCGTCACAGTCATGGACGCGAGCCTATTCGAATCTGGCCAGATTGTCTGGCTAGTTTCGATCGCTTCATGGAGCTGGCTCGTCGGTGGGGCCTGCGTCGGGGTGCGGCACGGAGCGGATGGTGAGGCCGTCGATTCCCTGAAAGTCCGCTGGGTTGACGGTGTACAGCGGCAGGTCGTTGGCCAGTGCGACGGCCGCGATCAGTGCGTCGTAGGCCCTGGCCGCAGGCTTGCGGCCGGTGTGGCGCAGGTTGGCGGCGACCCAACCGAACCGGCGCGCTGCCGCAGCGTCGAACGGCAGGGCACGGAACGACGCTTCCGCAAGCTGTAGGTGGGCCTGGCGAACGGCGCGTTGGCGCGGGTCGTCGGTGACGAGTGGGCCGACCGACAACTCGGCGAGGGTGATGGTGGTGATCTCTGGATGCTCGGGGAGGACCGACGCATCGTCGAGCCTGTCGAGGAGGATCACTGTGTTGGTGTCGAGGATGCCGCGAGCGTCGGCGTGCCTGGGACTGCGAGGCGTGGCGGTCACAGTGAGGGATCCAACACGCGATCGATGTCGGCTCGGAAGGCAGCCGCGTCCATCGTCGGCAGCATTCGCCATCGGGCGAGCAGCGCTACGGCATCAAGGCCCTCGGGCGGCAGCGGCACCAGCTCTGCCACGGGCACACCCGAGCGCGTGATCACCACGGTTTCGCCCGCAAGGACTCGGTCGATGACCTCGCCGCCGTGGTTGCGGAGATCGCGGATGGTCACGTCAGTCATGGGCGAAAATGTATCACGGGTGATACAGCCTTCGATTGTGCCAAGCGGTGCGTTGTGTCGCTGCTGGCTCTGTACAGCGCACGCGACGCCCGGCTCACGGCGCGACCTCGCTAGTAGTCGGCAGGGTGACGGTGAAGGTGCTGCCGACACCGAGTTCGCTGGTGACGGTGATGTCACCGCCCATCATCTGGCAGAAGCTGCGGCTGAGCGCGAGCCCCAGGCCGGTACCGCCGTACTTGCGGGTGGTCGAGACGTCGGCCTGCGAGAAGGCCTCGAACAACTTGCCCATCTGCTCGTCGGTCATACCGATGCCGGTGTCGGTGATCGCGAACTCGATGGTCTCGGCTCGGCGGGCGACGGTGAGCGTGATGGTGCCGCCCTCGGTGAACTTGGCCGAGTTCGACAGCAGGTTGAATAGCACCTGCTTGACCCTTACCAGGTCGGCATCGAAGGCACCGACATCGCCCGGGCAGTCGATGTTGAACGTGTTGCGGTTCTTCTCCACCTGCGGGCGCACGATGTGCTCGACCTCGGTGACCATCGCTGCGATGTCGATGGGCTCGACGAACAGGTCCATCCGCCCGGCCTCCACCTTGGCCAGGTCGAGGATTCCGCTGATGAGGGTGAGAAGATGCTTGCCGGCCGACTGGATCTTGCCAAGGTCAGGGATCAGGGCGCCGGCACCGATGTCCTCGCACTCCTCGGCGATCAGCTCGGCATAGCCGATGATCGCGTTCAGCGGGGTGCGCAGCTCGTGCGACATGTTGGCCAGGAACTCGCTCTTGTGCCGCGACGCGATCTCGAGTTCCTCGGTCTTGGCCTGCAACGCGCTGAACAGCCGAGCGTTCTCGATCGCGATGACGGCCTGGTCGGCGAAGGTCTGCAGCAGTTGCTTCTCCGAGTCTGTGAACCAGTGCTCCCCGAGCTTCGTCACTGTGAGGAGACCGAGCGGACCGTTGGCGTTCACCAACGGAACAACTGCCACCGAGAAGACACCAAATCGCTCGAAGTTCGCACGAGTCGTCGCATCGCCCTCCCCTCGGTTGAAACCGAAGCGCGGCCGACCAGCGAGGGTGACCTCGAGGAAGTAGGCCTCGCTATCATCGAGAAAGGCCATGCCGGCGCCCACGGGGAACTCCGTGGCCCGGCTCAACCGCTCGCCGTCGAGCAGCGCTGTGGTGGTCACATCGGCGCCCAGCATGTGGTGCACCTGCTGCGTCAACTCGTTGAGCACCGCGTCGAGATCGAAGGCGGAACGGCTGATGGTCTGCAGCACGGCAGCGACGGCGGTCTGCTGTTCCAGCGCCGCGCTCACCTCGCTGTTGCTCTGCTCCAGCTCGCGGAACAGCCGGGAGTTCTCGATCGCGATCACTGCCTGGTCGGCGAAGGTCTGAAGAACCTGCTTCTCGACATCGGTGAAGCGAGCCTCGCCCTCACGTACGACGCTCATCAGGCCGACGACTCCGCCACTGTTGCGCATCGGCACACACGCCACCGAGTGCGGGCCATACCGGTCGAGTCCGGCGTCGGCGAGCGCGGACCCGCCACGGTCGGATTCGCGCACTGTCGTGGCGAGCAGACGATTTCGTTCGAGGACGGTCTCCTCGAACGGCCCCAGCATCGCCGTTTCAGGCGTCTGGTAGTGGTCCAGATGTTCGATCGGGTACACATACGTCGTGCCGTAGTCGCGGCCGTTCAGTCCACGGATGCCGACGTGGAGGCTGGGCACCAGCCGGTAGGCCTGCTGGACGAGTTCGTTGAGGACCACATCGAGATCGAAGGCCGACCGGCTGATGGTCTGCAACACCGACGCCACTGCTGTCTGTTGCTCCAACGCCGCGCTCACGTCGCGGTTGCTCTGCTCGAGCGCGTTGAACAGTCGGGCATTGTCGATTGCGATCACAGCCTGGTCGGCGAAAGACTGCAGGATCGCCGTGTGGCGATCGTCGAACGGACGGTCGTCGTAACGGTTCAGCGAGATGACCCCGATCGGCCCCTGGCGACTTGGCAAGGGCACGGCGAGCAGCGACATCGCCTCGACACCTGCACGTCGTGACCGAACGATCCGGGCGGTCCCCGGGTAGTCGGCTTCCCATGTGTCGATCGCGCCGTTCACGCGGATCGGCCGGTTCTGCTCGTAGGAGGCTCCCGGCACGCTGTCCGAGCGCCAGGCACCGTCGTCGACAGTGGCCAATCCGCTGACGTCGTTCCATACCTGCCACGTACCCGCCTCGAGGAAGCCGATCGCCGCGTAGTCGGCCTCGCACAGCCTTCGAGCAGCGCCTGCGATGGCGGGCAGCGTGCTCGCGATGTCACCGGGGGACATGCCGATCACACGCATCACCTCCGCCGACGCGGTCTGCTGCTCCAGCGCGGCCAGCACCTCGCAGTTGCTGTCCTGCAATTCGTGGAACAGGCGGGAGTTCTCGATGGCGATCAGCGCCTGGTCGGCGAAGGTCTGCACGATCGCCTCGTCGCGCTCGGTGAACGGCCGTCGGTCCCAGCGCATCAGCGAGAACACACCGGAGAATGCGCCGGGGCGAGTGAGCGGCACCATCAGGAACGCCTGGGCCGGAAGCCGCTCGACGAACTCGTAGGCAGGTCGGGCAGCCGAGTCGAGGTCAGCAGGAGCGCGCTGCTGGAAGTCCTCGGCTCGGACGTCGATGCGCCGTACCTCACCGTCGGCGACCACCCGCACCGCGTTGGCCGACCCGGCGGGGAACACGATGCTGTCCGCCACGGTGACCTGCTCAGCGGTGAAACCGTGGCTGGCGCCCACGCGGAACCGGTCGCCGTTCTCGTGCCACACCAGCCCCAGCTCGGCATCGCAGAGGCGAGCGGCGATGCCGAGCACCTGGTTCAACACCGGCTCCAGATCGGTGGGGGAGCTGCTGATGATCTCCAACACTTCGGCGATGGCCGTCTGTTGCTCGAGCGCCTCGCTCACCTCACGGTTGCGCTCTTCCAACTCACGGAACAAGCGAGCGTTCTCGATGGCGATCACAGCTTGGTCGGCGAACGTCTGCAGCAGCCGCTTCTCACCCTCGGTGAAGCGTTCGGTTCCGGATCGAACGAGCGACAGAAGGCCGACCGTTTGGCGCCCGCTCTTCAGTGGGTACGTCGCGTTGACGTACGGTCCGACCGCATCCAGCATGCGTCGCGCTGCCGACGAGAGGCCAGCATCGACCTCAGCGCTGGCGATCGTCATGAACTTGGGACGCCCTCTGTCGACGAATGACGCGATGAGTTCTGGGTCTGTGAAGGCGTTGAGTAGTGGGTTAGCTTGTCCATCTCGACCACGGAATGCGGGTGGGTCGATGAACGTCTCGCCGGTGTCGACGAGCACGATGGCGGCGCTGACGCCACCCCCCAGCCGGTTAGCTTGCTCAGCCAACTCGTTCAGCACCGTGCCGAGGTCGAAGGCCGAGCGGCTGATGGTCTGCAGCACGGCGCCCACCGCCGTCTGCTGTTCGAGTGCCGCCTTCACCTCGAGGTTGCGTTGTTCGAGCTCGCGGAACAGGTCGGCATTCTGGATGGCCAGCACGGCCTGGTCAGCGAACGCCTGCAGGATAGGGCCGACCTTCGGGTCGAACGGGTCGACGGTGGTGCGACCGAGATTGATGTTGCCGACCCACACATCGTCACGAAACATTGCGACCGTCACGAAGCTGCGTGTGTCGAACTCGAGGAACGAAAGGCTGATCGAGTCATTTCGCTGGGTGGCGGAAACTGCGAAGTCGTCGAGGAAGACTGGGGCACGCTGAGCCCGAGCCCTCGAGCTGAGGCCGACGGCGGCGATGGGCATCTCCCGGCCGACCAACCTGGTGTTGTCGACCGACGACCAGACGCCCTCGAACCGGAAGACGTCGCCGTGGACGATCATCACAGAGCCCTGGGTGGCACCACACAGTGCCCCGGCACGGGCGGCGATGCCGTCGAGCACCACGCGAAGATCGCCGGGGTTGGCGCTGATCAGCGTGAGCACCTCACTGGTGGCGGTCTGCAGTTCGAGTGACTCGGCGAGGTCGCTGTTGCGCGCCTCGAGGGTGTTCAACAACTCAGCGTTGTCGAGCGCAATCACCGCCTGCGCGGTGAACTCTTCGAGCAGAGCGATCTCATCGTCCGAAAAGGGGATCGGCGCGTCGCGTCGCGCCAGGATGAATCCCTGCTTACCGACGTTGCCGCGCATCGGCACAACCAGGAGCGCCGCCTCGACGACGCCATCCAGTTCCGCCATCGCAGCGGCGACCGGGTTGTCCTCATGCCAGTCGGCGACTCGGCCGACCAGCTGCCGTGGGCGCCCAGCGGCGCGAGCGTCGTCGTAGATGCTGTTCGTGGTCGCCGTCCGCTCGGCGCGGTGCACCGTCCGGAAGCCACGCTCTACGTCCCAGATTGTGATGTGCTCGTCGTCGCCATACGTGATCGCCAGGTGTCGCGCGTTGGCCAGTCGCTGAGCGGCTCGACTGATCTCCGGGAGGGTTCGTTCGAGGTCACCGGGCGACGTGCTGATGACCCGCAGGATCTCGGCGTTCGCCGTCTGCCGCAAGAGCGCCGCATCGAGATCGTTGAACAGCTTCGCATTGGAGATGGCAATCGCCGCCTGTTCCGCGAACGCCTCGAGAATGCGACCGTGTCGAGGTTCGAACGACCGCACTTCAAGCCTGCTGACAGTGAGTTGGCCGTAGTGAACGTCATCCACCATCAACGCAACCGACAGGACGCTGCGGAGGGCTCCATCCAATGCGATCGCTGGACCGTCGAAGTACCTGGGTATCGAGAAGTCGACTCCTTCTGGTACGGGTTGACGGATGCCGAGGTGGGGCTTGACCTTCTCGTAGGTGGTAGCGACCTGTACGAACTCATCGCCCTCGCGGCGAAGAATTCCGGATCCTGCGGCGTCGCACAATTTGGCTGCCTGGGCAACGATGCCATCGAACACAGCTTGCAGGTTGCCCGGATTGTCGCTGATCAGCGCAAGGATTTCGCTGGTGGCCGTCTGCAGCTCCAACGCTTCATCGAGGTCGTTGAAGAGTTTGGCGTTGGCGATCGCCAAGGCCGCCTGTTCCGCAAACGTCTGGGCGATGTCACCCTCGCGTTGAACGAACGGTCTCAGCTCCATCCGCGTCAAGGTGAGCAGCCCGAACAACTTGTCCTCCGCCCGCAGGTCGACGGTCAGCGTGCTGCGAATGTCGGGGATCATCGACTGGTCCGGTCGGCGGATCTCGCGGAAGTCTGTGACGAATCGTTGCGGCTCGTCGGAGTACGGGGTCGGCGCAGGAAACGACCGACCCACCAGCCCAGAGTCCATCAGTGAAGCAAGGTAGGTGCCGGTGCCGTCCGCGTACTGGATGATCGCTGCGCCCGTGGCGTCACACAGAGCGGCCGCGCGCTCAACGATTCCGTCGAGCACCGTACGGAGATCACCAGGGTGATCGCTGATCAGGCGCAGCACTTCGCTGGTGGCCGTCTGTAGTTCGAGTGACTCGTCGAGGTCGTTGAACAGCTTGGCGTTCGAGATCGCTATAGCCGCTTGATCGGCGAAGGCTTGCATGATCTTGGCGTGACGTGGTTCGAACGGACGGATCTCGGTGCGGCTGGCGTTCAGTTGCCCGTAGTGCGCACCATCGACGACCAGCGGCACCGATACCAAGCTGCGCACCGGCACCGGGCTTACCCGCCCGAGCAACGCATCGAAGTCGTCGAAGTAGACGGGCTGAGGGACCTCAGCGGGCCACGTGAACGGGAACCGTTGACCGATCATCGGCCTGTTGGCAATGGCGCTGGTGGCCGTAGTGACGAGTTCGTCGCCGTCGCGGACGAGGATCGTTCCGTTGTCGGCCTCAC
>JANOYI010000373.1:0-3381 GCA_031428795.1 Ilumatobacteraceae bacterium
AGGAGCGAGGCGAGGTCGAAACGGAAGCCGTCGATGCCCAGGTCTGCGTAGCGACCCAAGGCTTCCAGTACCAGTTCCCGAATGTTCGGGTCTGCAGGGTTGATGTCGTTGCCGCAGCCGCTGTCGTTCGTGTACTCGCCGTTCTCCTGGTGTCGGTACGCGTTCGCGTCATCGAGACCAGCGAGGCAGTACGTGGGCATTGCGGCGTCGCCTTCGCCAGTGTGGTTGAACACCACGTCCAGCCAGACGTGCATGCCGCGGTCGTGCGCGGCCGCGACCAGCTCGCCCAACTCCTCGGCGGCGCGCGACGGATCCGAGGCGTACGGACGGTGCACGGCACCCCATACCAGCGGCATGTAGCCCCAGTAGTTATCGGCCGGATCGAACGGATGGACGGGCATCAGCTCGATCACGTTGACGCCCAAGCCCGCGACAGGGTCGAGGTGCTCGATGCAACCCACGAAGGTGCGGCCGAATCCGCGGACGTGCAACTCGTACACCACCGGGTCGTGCGGCAGCGGCGCACCCTGCGGTCGGCGCAGCCACGGGTCACGCATGATGCTGCGCGGTCCGTCGGCAGTGATCTCCATGTCGAAGCACGACGGGTCGAGCAACGGTGGGCCACCATCCACCACGATCCAGTAGTGGTCGCCAACCGCCGCCGGCAGATCAGCGACCCACGAAACCTCTTCCTGTCGCGCTGTGACCGGGAAAACTTCGGTGGGGCGATGACGCGAACGCACGAACACCGTCACCTCGCTTGCGGCCGGCGCGTGAATTCGGACAGTGCGAAGCGGTTCCATCGAGCGCCAGCCTGCCATCCGGCTCTAGCCTGCACCGCAATGGCAACGCAGCCCAACACTCCTGCCGACGTCGCGCACGCGCTCAGCCTGCACGGCTACATCCCCGACGACGGCTTAGCCACCTCGGTCTTTCTTGCGATGACGCTGCGCCGGCCGCTGCTGTTGGAGGGCGAAGCGGGCGTTGGCAAAACGGAAGTGGCCAAGGTGCTCAGCCGCTGGACGGGTGGCGACCTGATTCGCCTGCAGTGCTATGAGGGCATCGACGTCACCCAAGCCGTGTACGACTGGGACTACAGCCGCCAGCTGCTGCACCTGCGCGCCGCGGAGGCAACGGGTGAGTCGCTGGGCCTCACCACCAACGCCCTCGAGCAGCAGCTGTACAACGAGCGCTTCCTGCTGAAGCGGGCGCTGCTACAGGCCATCGATCACGTCGGCGACACCCCACCCATCCTGCTCATCGATGAGATCGACCGTGCCGACGACGAGTTCGAGGCGTACCTGCTGGAGGTGCTCTCCGAGTACCAAATCACGATTCCCGAAATCGGCCGCTTCAGCGCACTGCACCCACCGCTGGTGATCCTGACTTCGAACCGCACGCGCGACGTGCACGACGCGCTCAAGCGTCGCTGCCTGTACCACTGGGTCGAGCACCCTGACTTCGAGCGCGAGGTGCGCATCGTGCGCATGCGTGTGCCCCAGGCGCTCGACCGTCTGGCCCGTCAGGTGGCCGGCGCTGTGGAAGCACTGCGCAGTCTCAATCTGTACAAGCCACCGGGCGTTGCCGAGACCATCGACTGGGCGCAAGCCCTCGCCGCGCTGGGCCGCACCGAACTGGACGAGGAGATCGTCGGTGCCACCCTGGGCGCCGTCCTCAAGTACCGCGAGGACCAGGACCGCACTCGCCAGCACGGCATCGCCAACCTCGTCAAGCAAGCCTTCGAGCGCAGCTACCTCACCGCGTGATTGACGGGACGGTGACCGACGACGTGCTCGAGGCCAGCACTCCGGCCGAGCGGATGGCCGTCACGTTCAGTCGCGTCCTGCGTGGCGCAGGGCTGCGCGTGCCACTGGGCAGCGTGTTGACGTTCGTCGACGCGCTCGCCCAGGTCGGTATCGACGATCGCGACAGCGTCTACTGGGCAGGCATGGCGACGCTGGTACGCAGGCCCGAGGACTTCGATCTGTATGACCGCTCGTTCGCCGTCTTCTGGCTAGCTGCTGCAGCAACTGCGGCACACCAGGATGAGCCCGAACCGCTGCACATCACATTGGCCATCGACGACGAGAACGACGAAGGTGACAGCGACGAGAGTACGGAGGCCAACGATGACCCGACGTTGGTGCTCCGCTTCAGCGCCGCCGAAGTGCTCCGCAACAAAGACTTCGCCGCCTACACGAACGACGAGTTGCGACTCGCACAGGAGATGATGTCGCAACTGCGGTTCATCGGCCCGCCCCGCCGCTCGTTCAGGTACAGCAGTTCGCGTCACGGTCGCCGACCAGACATTCCCGCAACCGTGCGCGCTTCGCTGCGTGCCGGTGGCGAGCCAATCAGCCGGCAGTGGCGTGAACCTGGTGAGAGACTGCGGCGCCTGGTCGTGCTGCTCGATATATCCGGCTCGATGGAACCGTACGCGCGGGCCATGCTGCGCTTCGTCCATGCCGCCGTGTCGGGCCGACAGCGAGTGGAAGCCTTCGCCATCGGCACCCGGCTGACGCGCATGACCAAGGAACTACACTGCCGCGACCCGGACAGCGCCCTCGCCGCAGCCAGCCAACGGGTGCACGACTGGAGCGGCGGAACACGCCTCGGCGAGTGCCTGAAAGTGTTCAACGACCAGTGGGGCGTGCGCGGCATGGCCCGCGGCGCGATCGTGGTGATTCTCAGCGACGGTTGGGACCGCGGCGACCCGGAAGTTCTGGCCACTCAGATGGAGCGCCTGCAGCGGGTCACCTACCAAACGGTGTGGGTCAACCCGCTGAAGGTGACACCCGGCTACGCACCGCTCGCGCGGGGAATGGCAGCGGCCCTGCCGTACGTTGATGCGTTCGTGGAAGGGCACAGCATGGCTGCAATGCAGGAGTTGGCAACGGTGATCGCATCCGCACCGCCGCGTCGACAATCGCGTGCCGCACAATTAGGGACACGATGATGAGAGAGCTGCTCGACGACATCGACCGCTGGCGCGCCGCCGGTACACGAGTCGCAATTGCGCGTGTCGTCGACATCGAGGGCTCAGGCCCGCGCCTTCCCGGCGCGGCGATGGCCGTCAACGAGAGCGGCGAGGTCGCCGGCAGTGTGAGTGGCGGATGCGTGGAGAGCGCTGTCGTCTCCGAGGCGCTCGCCATCCTCAATGGCGATGCACCGGCTCGACTCGTCACATTCGGCTACAGCGACGACGACGCATTCGCAGTCGGCCTCACGTGCGGTGGCACCATTCGCCTCTTCATCGAACCACTCGACTGGTGACCTGATGTCGATGTACGAACAGCTTGAAGCCCGCATTCGCGCCGAACAACCGGTGGCTCTCGTGACCGTCATTGAGGGCGCTGGGGTAGGCAGCAAACTCTTGGTGGC
>JANOYI010000374.1:0-23275 GCA_031428795.1 Ilumatobacteraceae bacterium
CTGTGGTTGGCGTCGGAGAACGCCTACGACGCGATCGTGCTCGACATCATGTTGCCGAAGGTGAACGGCTTCCAGGTCTGCGCACGGCTGAGGGAGTTGGGCAACTGGACACCGATCCTGATGCTCACCGCCAAAGACGGCGATCTCGACGAGGCCGAAGCGCTCGACACCGGCGCCGATGACTACCTGACCAAACCGTTCTCCTATGTGGTGCTCGTCGCGCACCTCCGGGCGCTGTTGCGACGCGGCGCCGCCGAGCGACCGGCGCAGTTGACGGTGGGCGATCTGGTCGTCGATCCTGCGACGCGGACGTGCAGTCGGGGCGGCCGGGTGATCGAGTTGACGGCGAAGGAGTTCTCGATCGTGGAGTTCCTCGCCCGTCGCAACGGCGAGGTCGTCTCGAAGGCCGATCTGCTCGAGCACGCGTGGGATTTCGCCTACGACGGCGACCCGAGCGTGATCGAGGTGCACATGTCGAACATTCGCCGCAAGATCGACAAGCCGTTTCGCGTGCACAGCCTTCGTACCGTTCGGGGTTCCGGCTACCGCCTCGTTCCTGATGGCCGCTGACCGAGTCCGGCGCCGGATCGGGCTCCGGTTGAGGGTCACCGCCGTCGCGGTCCTCACCGTCGGTATCGCGCTCGCGGCCGGTGCGGTGTTGCTGGTCGGGTTGGTGCGCAGCCGGCTCGACACCGCCGCGACGACCGCCGCCACACTGCGCGCTCGCGATGTCGCCGCATTGGCGGAGGCCGGCGCCCTTCCCACGACGTTGGCGTTACCCGGCGAAGAGTCGGCGTTCGTGCAGGTCGTCGACAACACGGGCGCCGTGATCGCGTCGACCGGGAACATCGACGGCGAACCCGCCGTCTCGACGGCCAAGCCATCCGGCACGACGCCATTGGTGCTCACGATTCCGATCGATCCGCTCGACCAGGCCGACGCGATGCGGGTGATCGCGCTGAACACCACGACGGATGCCGGCATGGTCACCGTGTACACCGGCGAAAGCCTGGAGAACGCTGACGACACGACAGCCGCTGTCATCACCGTGCTCGCGATCGGACTGCCCCTGCTCGTGGTCATCGTTGCCGCGGCCACGTGGTGGGCCGTCGGGCGGACATTGCGACCGGTACGACAGATCACGCGCACGATGGCCGACATCACCGCCAGCGACCTCCATCGCCGAGTACCGGTACCCGACACGCTCGACGAGATCGGTGAGCTCGCGGTCACCGTCAACGAGACCCTCTCCCGACTCGACACCTCGGTCGAGCAGCAACGCCGCTTCGTTGCCGACGCCAGCCACGAACTGCGCGGCCCACTCGCGGCGCTCCGTGCCGACCTGGAGATCTCCGTCACCCACCCCGAGCGGACCGCATGGCACGACGTCGCCCGCGACACCCTCAGCGACGTCGAACGGCTCCAACACCTCACCGAAGATCTGTTGCTCCTCGCTCGGCTCGACTCCGATCAGCAACGACCACACCAGCAGGTCGACCTCGCCGAGATCGCCGCCGACGCAGCCAGCGGGATCCGCCGCAATGACATCGACGTGAACGTGCTCGGTGCCGACTCGTCCGCGATCGTCGACGGTGATCCCGAACAGTTGCACCGCATGGTTCGCAACCTCGTGCACAACGCCGAAGAGCACGCCGAGCACCGCATCACCATCACCCTGACGAAGCAGGCGGCGACAGTTCAGCTGCAGATCGCCGACGACGGGCCCGGAATCCCAGCCGAGGTCCGCGACATCGTCTTCGAACGGTTCGTGCGTGTCGACACCGCACGCACCCGCGACACCGGCGGCACCGGACTCGGTCTCGCGATCGTGGCCGACGTTGTCGCCAGCCATCACGGCTCGATCACCGTCACCGACAGCGATCCACACGGCGCGACCTTCACCGTCGAACTCCCAACCCACCAGCCGACCTGACACACCCAGTCCGACGGCCGCTGACGAGGCGCGAGTTCTGGCCGTGTTCTGGCCGAAGGCCGCCCGGGCGCTGGCAGGCCCTTCCGTACCGTCGCTCTCATGAGAACCGACGTGCAGGAGGACCTGTGAACAGTCCAGTCATCGAACTACGAGGGCTCAGCCACCGCTACGACACCGACCCGGTGTTGCGTGACATCGATCTCACGATCGAGGCCGGGGAGATCTTCGGATTCCTCGGCCACAACGGCGCCGGCAAGACCACCGCGATCAACATCCTCACCACCCTGATCGAACCCACCTCCGGCACCGCGACGGTGTGCGGGTACGACGTCGTCACCGAACGACGCGACGTCACACGGTGCATCGGCTACCTGCCCGCCGAGGTCCGCATGTACGGCCACATGACCGCGGCGGAGAACCTCGAGTTCTTCGCCAAGCTCTCCGGCGTCACCGAACCACGCAAGGCCGTCGCCGAAACCCTCGACTACCTCGACTGCGCGGAACTTGCCAACAAGCGAGTCGGATCCTTCTCCACCGGCATGCGCCAACGCATCGGGATCGCCCAAGCCATCGTCCACCGCCCCAAGGTGCTGTTCCTCGACGAACCCACCTCAGGACTCGACCCACTCGGCGTCCGCCAGCTGCGTGCCACGATCCAGCGCCTCAACGGCGACCTCGGGATGACGGTGTTCATGAACACCCATCTGCTCAGCGAAGTGTCCAAGGTGTGCACCACCATCGGTGTCCTCAACCACGGCGAGCTGATCTACAAGGACTCGATCGAGGAAACCACCCGCAGGTTCCCCGACGAGGCCTCCCTCGAGGACATCTACGTTCGGATGGAAACATCGTCGTGATCGCCACCATTGCATCGCACCAGGTGCTGTCGCTGCGGCGCCAACGGGTGTTCCTCGCCTTGCTGGCCACCCTGTTGGCGATGACCGCCCTCGCCGGCGTGCTCGGCTGGTCCAGCCACCAGACGATCGTCCGGGTCTACGACGAAGCCGTCAAGCTCCTCGGGTCCACCGGCAAACCGGCACCGCCGAACCCATTCCTGCTCAAGCCGACCCTGTCGCTGCTGGCGAACATGGTCGTCTACATCCCGCTCATCGGCGCCCTGCTCGCACTGATCCTCGGGCACCTGAGCATCGTCGACGACGAAACCAACGGCACCGGCCGGCTCGTCTTCTCCCGCCAGATCACCCGCACCAGCTACGTGCTCGGCAAGATCGCCAGCGCCGCCGCCGTCCTCGCCGTCGTCCTCGCCGCCAGCCTGCTCGTCAGCGTCGCCTCGCTGCTCGTCGTCAACCACACCATCGCCGTCGGCGACCTCGGGCGCCTCGGGCTGTTCTACGCCCTGTCATGGCTGTACCTGATGGTCTTCGCGCTGATCGGCATGGTCACCGTGCTGATGACACGGCGCCGGTCGATCGCGCTGCTGTCAGCAATGGGGGCCTGGTTGGTCATCACGTTCGTGATCCCGCAGTTCACCTCCGGGCTGCGCCCCACCCAATCACTCAACCCGATCTCCGACCCGGCCAGCACATCCCAGACCTTCTTCAAGATCACCTCCAAGCTCCGGCCCTACTCGATCGTCGAGCAATACAAAGAAGCCAGCGGCCGCATCCTCCAAACCGCGTCTGCCGAGTCGGTCGGGCAGACCATCCAACGGATCCTGCCAATCGCCGGCCTCGCCGTCGCGATTGCACTGCTCATCATCCGCCTCGTGCAACGCCACGACTTCTCCAGGAGCGCCAACAGTGAGTGACTCGACCAACCGCATCATGGCCCTCGCCCGCCATGAGTACCGCTCCGCCGTGCGCAGCAAGATCCTCATCGTCCTGCTCGGCATCCTGGTCGCCGTCACCGCTGTCTCGGTGTACATCGCATCGGTTGACTACGCCAGCAAACTCGCCGACTACCAGGCCTACGTCAACGCCGCGAAGACCAGCGGACTCGACCGCATCGCACCATCCCCGCTCGCAGCGCTCTCACTACTCCGAGGGGCATTCGAGTACCTCGAGATCATCGGCGCCGTCATCGCGATCGCGCTCGGCTACCTCACCGTCTCCCGAGAGCGATCCAACCGGACCCTGCCACTCATCCGGTCACGGCCCGTCACCTCCGGCGAGCTCGCAACGGGCAGCCTCCTGGGCGCTCTTGGCGTCATTGCCACCCTCGTCGGGGTCACTGCCGTCGTCGGTGTGCTCGGCGTCGGAGTCATCGGCCACGACTGGATCAACGCCACCCAAGCGCTCCAGTTGCTCCTCGCCTACATCGCCGCGATCGTCTACATGGGCGCCTTCTACTGCCTCGGCGCCATCGCCACCGCCAAGTCACGAGTCGCCGCCAACGGACTCATGATCGCCCTCGGCATTTGGCTCATCGTCGTGCTCGTCCTGCCCCAGATCGGCGACACCATGGACGCCGACAACCAGATCCCCGGCGGCCTGTTCAAAGCACTCGGCCTCGGCCACGACGGCGAAGTACAGATCCTCACCCACTTCACCACCTACGAACGCATCCGCACCTGGACCGAAGAAGCATCGCTCGCCAAACACTTCGAACAATTCTCGTTCGCGATGAGTGACGTCAAAGAGCGCTACCGCCCCTTCAGCCTGCCCTGGCTCCTCGGGCAAACCCGCAACGACATCGGCTGGCTCATCGCCTACGCCGGAGTCCTCTACGCCGGCCTTCGCCGCACCTTCAAGCAGCAACCAACCATCCCCCAAGGAGGAACACAATGATCCCCACCACCCACTCCCGCCGCACGACGCGCGTCCGCGCTGCCCTGCTCGCCGCAGGACTCCTCACCGGCACCGCCGCCCTCGCCGCCTGCGGCGGAAGCTCCAGCTCGTCGACCACCGCACCACCGGCGTCCGCTCCAACCGCGGTCTCCACAAGCGGTACCACCGGCGGGCCGGTCCTACCCGTCGCTAGCAACCCGATCACGAACGCCTCAGCCGTCCAGGCCTTGGCCATCGACACTGTCCTCGTCGAGAACAACGTCGACGCCGCCGGAAAGGCCACTAGCGACCACCTCGAGATCGCGCTCACCAACATGGGCGCCGCTGAGCTCACCGCGTTCGAGGTCTTCTACACGTTCACCGACCCGACGACCAACACGTCCGAGAGCTACTACGCCCAACTCCCCGCCAGCTTCACCATCCCAGCTGGCGGCAAGCGAATCGCCCACTTCGACAACACCGGCGCTGTCGACCACTTCCCAGTCAGCGAGTTCAGCCTCTACTACACCGACACCAACGCCCTGGACGTCGCCGTCACGGTCAGCGCCACCGACACCGCAATCCAAACCACCACCGTGCAGAAGGACGCCGGCGGACCAGAAACCGCCGACTGATCACGCCGAACAGACCAGCCGGGTGACCTCACCATCGTGATGTCACCCGGCGTCGAGGACGCCCTCAATCGTCCCACCCCCCCCCAGCACACAGGTGGTCCAGCACGGTCGAGCGGGTGCCGAGCATCCGGGCGAGACACCCCGGCCTCGAGTTCAACGTGCGGACCTGAGGAGGGTCGTCGTGAATCTGACAATGCCCGTGGCCAAACCCGACAAGACCGGTCCACGACGAAGGCCCATCCTCACGGCTCTCATTCTTGTAGCGATCCCGTTCAGTGTTCTGCTCGTGGACGTGCTCTGCGACGGACCGCTCGCCGCTATCGACAAGCAGATCGCGAACGGGCTGAACGTGTACAACGGGCAGCACGACTTCGCGTTCCGAGTCGCGACGGTGGTCACTCAACTCGGGTCGACGGCTGTGCTAGCGGCTGTGGTGATCACCGGTACCGGCTACCTCGGGTTGATCCGCAAGCAACGACGTCAGGCACTGTTCTTGCTAACCACAGCGCTGGTAGGTACGGGGCTGAACAATCTCATCAAGGTTGTGGTGGGACGAAACCGACCACACTTCGAGCCCTCGCGCGCCACTGCGTTCGGAAAGAGCTTCCCATCCGGACACGCCATGAATGCCGCTGTCGTCTACTGCGTCCTGCTCACTCTCATCTGGTCGCAGCTACACACACGCCGGAGGCGAACCGCGGCCATCTGCGGCACCACTCTCCTACTTGTCCTGATCGCCGCCTCACGCGTCGTGCTCACCGTTCACTACGTGTCCGACGTCATCGCCGGCATCACCCTCGGAGTCGCGCTCGTTTGCGCATCGACGGCCGCCTTCGCCGTTTGGCCAGACGACAGCGGACCCGACCCGGTACTCCCACACGTCGCTGCGCAACAAGGTGCGGCATGAGTCGCCGATCCAGGGTTGGCACAACCTGGCATCACCTCTGTGACCTTCGGGTTATGCCCGATCCATCACGCGCCGCTGACACCGCCATCTACCAGGGCGTATCGAACGGACGCCCTGTACATGGTTGGTACATTTCATGCCTCGACGGTCGATCTGAACGACGAAGCCCTGGCCCGCCATAATGGCTGACCAGGGCTTCTTAGTGGCGGGGGCAGGATTTGAACCTGCGACCTTCGGGTTATGAGCCCGACGAGCTACCGAGCTGCTCCACCCCGCGTCGGTAGATGAAACGCTATCGCCATCAGTCCCCCACAGCAACCGGTAAACGCCACCCTGGTCGACGGCCTACAACTGGATGACGTCGCCCTCTACCGCTACCTCGAGCAACATGTCGTTGCCAGACGACAGGTTGTCGGCGCGTAGCTGATCGCGGAGTGCGAATACCTGCTGATCGGTTCGGGTCGGGTCGTGATGGAACAGCATCACGCGACGTACTCCGCAGTGCTTGGCCAGCGTGACGCAATACTGCGCTGCGGCATGCCCCCACGTCGCCCGCGCTGGCAGTTCTTCCGTCGTGTACTGCGCGTCGTGGAGCAGCAGATCGGCGCCACTGGCCAGTTCCACCGCCGCGGGGTGCAGCTCGCCCAAGCCGTCGGCGCCGGGCCCGATGTCGTGCGGTGAATGGTCGGAGAGGTAGGCGACCGACGAGCGGCCGTCACTGATGCGCAAGCCCATCGTTCTGCCGCCCCTGTGGGGGATGTCGCGCGCCATGACACAGAACGGACCGACTTCGAACGTGCTCTGCCCATACGAGGAGAACTCCCACTCGCCGCGCAGCGCTGTGGGCGTGATGGGGAACAGTGGCGGGCCCATCAGCCGGGTGAGCAGGTCGACCGCATCGACTCCCTGCTCGGGCACCATCACGCGCACGCGCGCATCGGGGCGATCGCCCGCCGCGAAGAACGGCAGGCCCATCACGTGGTCCCAGTGCAGATGCCCCAACAGAATCGAGCCGTCGAATGCCGCGCCAGCAAGCAGCGTTGTCAGGTTTCGTAGCCCAGTACCCGCGTCGAGCACCAGCGAAGGGGCCTCACCATCCGCCGCGATCGCAACGCAGGACGTGTTGCCGCCAACCCGCTCAAAGTCGATTCCGGGAGTCGGGGAGGATCCTCGGACCCCACAGAGGTGCACTTGCACGGGCGGGATCGTAGCTCAGCTGCGGCACGAAGCCACCGGACCAGTGTGTACATCGCGCTCCGACCCTGCGCCCAGTATGGTGCCCTGATGGGGACGGACGAGGGTGGGGGCGGCAGCCAGGTCGCGCTCCTTCTTCGTGTTGCACGTACGCCCGGGCTGAGGCGGGTGCAGTTCGCCTTCGCCGCCTTTGCCTTCAGCGAGCACGCGACCTGGTTGGCCGTGCTCGTCTACGCACTGCAACGCGGCGGGGCACGCGAGGTCGGCATCGTGGCCGTCGCCCAGTTGATCCCCGGCATCGTCGGCGCACCCTTCGCCGCCTACGCGGGCGACCGTTTTCGGCCTCAACGTGCACTCGCCTTCGGCTATGCCGCGCAGGCAGTCTCGATGGCCGCTACCGCCGCGGCGATGGCCGCCGGCTGGTCGATGGCCGCCTACATCGCTGCGACCTGCGCAGCGACCTGCATCACGTTCACGAGGCCGGTGATGGGCTCACTGCTACCCGTCATCACACACTCCCCGCGAGACCTGGTGGCTGCGAACGTCGTTGCTGGGCTGATCGAGCAGGTCGGCGTGTTTGCCGGGCCGCTGGCTGCCGGGGTGTTGATGGGCGTGTGGTCCCCCACCGCCGTGTTCGTAGTTGCCGCCGCTGCCGTTGGCTACGCGAGTGCCTCGGTTCTGTTCATCGACGCACTCGACGACGCCCCGGACCGTCCACCTGTTGGCGCAGACGACGTGATGGGCCAGATCTTCGCCGGGATCTCAACCCTTCGCACACATCGTCGGCTGCGCGCGCTGGTCATCCTCGGCGCCTCGGCCGGCCTCGTGAAGGGCGTCGGCGACGTCATCTTCGTCACCTTCGCTGACGCCCGGCTTGATGGCGGTGGCAACCAGGCGGGGTGGCTGGCGGCCGCGTACGGCGCGGGCGCCATCTGCGGCGCAGCCGGCACCACACGCTTGGTTCGCAGCGCCCGCGTCGACCGCCATTACCTCTCGGCGGCCGTGTTCGCCGCTGCCGCCCTGCTCGGCTTGGCAATCATCGGTCAGCTCGGTCCTGCTCTCGTCGCATTCGCGTTGATGGGCGCCGGCGAGACGATTCTGCAGCTCACCACCTCGGTCACCATTCAGCGGAACGCCCCCTCCGACGTGTTGGCACGCGTGTTCGGCGTTCTCGAAGGACTCAACATGGGGGCAATCGCACTCGGCTCGCTCGCAGTCACGGTGCTCGTGGCGGCCACCTCAGTGGGGGGCGCATTCGTCATCCTCGCGGCCGCATTGTTCATCTTCGTGGTGGCAGGCGTCCTTCGCCTTCGCCGCCATGGAGCCGGCCTGCCGCTGGCCGACGAGGCCATCGTGCAGCGCCTGATCGCCGACCCGCTGTTCGCCCCTCTGTCCGCACCGATGGTGGAGCGCCTGGCGCGCGGAGCAGAACCGATGACTATCGAGGCCGGCGCAATCGTCTTCGCGCAGGGCGACCAGGGCGACCGCTACTACCTCGTCACGGTCGGCCGTGCCGCCGTCACCATCGACGGCGAGCATGTCAGCAATCTCGGCCCGGGCGACACATTCGGCGAGATCGCACTGGTCAGGGACATCCCGCGCACCGCAACGGTGTCGGCTACCACCACCCTTCAGTTGCTCGCAATTCCACGCGACGACTTCCTGGAAGCAGTCACTGGCCACCCACGCAGCCGAAGCGCCGCTGATGCGACCATCAAGCGGTTTCTCGGCACCGAGAACGACGACAGCTGACAGACATGCAGTCGGACACCACGCCACGTGTGGGGGTTGGGGCCTGCCTTGCCGCTGCATTGTGTTCGCTGCTGTTACCCGGGTTCGGACATCTCATCATTCGCGCTCGCTGGCGCGCTGCCGTCGTGTCCGCCGCCGTGCTCAACATCGTCGCCACCGGGCTGGCCATCTGGATCGCGGCACCCATCGACCGTCGGTCCGCTCTGGCCGACGTCATCGCCGATCGCGTCGCACTTGCCGGCCTCTTCATCTCGATCCTCACCCTCGCCGGCACGCGTATGTGGAGCGCCATCGATTCGGCATGGATGGCGCGACCACCAGACGGGACCGCCGCACGACTCGGGGCCGCCGCGCTTGCGGCCACGATGATCGTCGTCGGCGTCGCACCGCTTGCCGTGTCGGCGCAGTACGTGTGGAAGACCGACCAAGCCATCGAGCGGGTCTTCTCCAGCGACGATGCCACTACCGCATACCCGGGAACGCTGCCACCCGACAGCAACAGCACGCGCCACGTCACCACGACCACACGAGCCACCAGCCTCACCCTCCCCGAGCCGAACGAGGCAACCACCACGACCAGCTCACCGCCTGCCACCACGTCCACCACGACCACCACACTGCCGCCGATAATCGGCGAGGACCGGGTGAACGTGCTGCTACTCGGCGGTGATGCGGGCCCCGGACGCTGGAGCCTGCGAACCGACTCGATGATCGTGGTCTCCATCGACCCTCTCTCCGGCGACACCGCCATGATCTCCGTGCCGCGCAACCTTGCACGAATTCCGTTTCCGCCCGGCACACCACTCGCAGCCAAATTCCGGCGCGGTTTCAACGACATCGCAAATGCCGTGTACCCCTATGTGAACCGCTACCGCGACCTGGCCGGCGGGGGCGACGACGCTGGCGCGCAGGCCATCAAACTGGGCATCGCTCAGCTGCTGGGCATGCCCATCAACTACTACGTGCTCGTCAACATGGCGGGCTTTGTCGATGTGGTCGACGCGCTCGGCGGCATCGAGATCGACGTGGCAACTCGCCTGCCATCGCCGGGCAACCCCCTCGACGCAAAGCATGAAGTGCCCGAGTTCATCGAGCCTGGGCGACAGCAGATGGACGGCACGATTGCGCTCGCCTACGCCCGCTCGCGAACCGCCGACAGCGACTACCGCCGCATGAGCCGTCAGCGGTGTGTGCTGGCTGCCGTTGCGACGGCGGCGGCGCCGAGGGCAGTCGCCACCGGCCTACCCGAACTGATGAGCGCATTCGGCAATGCCGTAAGAACCGACATTCCACGGGAGCGCCTCGGTGAGTTTGCCCAACTTCTCGACCGCTTCACCGCAGCGGGCGGGCTGAACTCCGTTCGCACACTGCACCTCGCGCCGCCGCTGGTCAGCCCCACCCGCTGGGATGCACTGCAGGTTCGACTGTTGGTGACCAGTGTGATCAAGCCGTTCGCAGCACCGTCGGTCGACCCAGCGGCACCCACGCAACCTGCACCTCTACCCACACAGCCAGCCCCAATCCTCGCCGACGCCTGCTAATCGCGCTGCGCCTGAAGGCTTTCGCTCGCCTGCTGGGCGGAAGTGCACAATCGCTGAATCGGGCAGTAGCCGTGTCAGTCGCCGCAGGCGACGGAGAGAGCGCCGGCATCGACCCGGTCGATGGGCAACACCTCCGCTCCGTCGATCGCTTCACGCCAATGGCGCGAGCGAAGCGTGAGTAGACCGAACGAGACCACGAGCAGCGTGGCACCGACTGCGAATGCAACGCGCAGGCTGGTGGCATCGCCGATGGAACCGATGAACAGCAGGCCAATTCCATACGAGATGCCCATCGCCGCCTGCATGATCGACATCACGCGGCCGCGGCTGGCCGACGGTGCATCGCGCTGGATGATGGCTGACGAGCTGATGAACATGCTGGCCGAAGTCGCACCCACAAGCGCACTACCCACGATGAGCCAAGCCATGTTTGGCGCCAGCGCGTAGTTCCACAAGGCCAGCGACAACGCGAAGACAAGCCGAGCAACTAGGTACGAACGGCGGTGACGTGCGGCCAACATCGTGATGGCCACACCACCCAAGATGGCACCAATTCCCTGCGCAGATGCGACCGCCCCCGTGAGCCCTGTACCGCCGCCGAACTCAAGGCGCACATAGATGGGGATGAGCCCCATGAACGGCGCGATCGTGAGGTTGAAGATCACCAATAGCACCACGCCATGCCAGCAGCCCGGCGTTGCGCGCATCGTGCGCCAGCCACCGATCAATCGACCCCGCACCGTCGTCGTCATGTCGGCATCGGCGCCGTGCGGCTTGAACGGACGGCGAACAAGCGACACGGCACCGGCCATCACCACGAAACTGAGCGCGTTGAAACCAATCGTCCACGCCGGCCCAGCTGCAAGGACCAACACGGAGCCCAGCAGCGGCCCGATGATGCGCCCGCTGTTCCATGAATACACACCCAGCGAGACCATGGCCATCAGTTCCTCGGCCGGCACAAGATCGGGCTGCATGGCGGCGTAGCTGGGCGCTCCAGTTGCGCCTGCTGCGCTGCCCAGCAAGATCAACAGCGTCAGCACGGCCGGAGTGCGCACACCCATCCCCAAGACGACGGCCAACACGATCGTGACCAGCGCCTGCATCATCAACGCAACCGCAAACACTTTGCGCCGGTCGTACCGGTCGGCCAACAGGCCACCCACCGGCGAGGCGATGCCCTGCGGCATGAACGTTGCCAGCGCAACCAGACCCGTCTGCACCGCAGAGCCCGTGCCAGCCGCAACCAGACTGCCAACCACTATGAGCTGCACCCAGGTGCCGACATCGGAGACAACCGCGGCGCCCCACAGCAGCCGCACCTCGCGGTGGCGCAAGGGGACGAAGGGATGGTTGCTCACAGCAAACAAAGGTACCGCTTGCGGGCGCAACAATCGAAGCAATATCCGTCACACTCTCCACTCGAACGACACACTCGAACGACACACTCGAATGACACGCCTGAACGACACGCCTGAACGACAGTTGAGTCGAGCCCCAGCGTGAGCGCCTGCTCGGCAACCGAGAGTTCACGACCTGGCCTTCGCCGACCTGCAGGTCGTGCACTTGCTGGGACGGCATCGGTTCCATTCGCCTCCGCGCTGGCCACCTCAGGGCTAGCCTCCGACGCGTGAACTGGCTCGCAGCGGTCGAAGAATTGGATCCCGACCTGGTGCTGGCCTGCACCGAGCAGCCGACGTGGTTTTGCGAGGGCGCGTGGAACCTGACCCACAACCACATGTTTGCTCGGGCTGCCGACTGGTTGGTGACCCGCCCGCTGGTCGCGCTGATCGTCCTGATGACAGCGTGGGTGTTGAACCGTTACCTTCGAAGAGCTGTCTCGGCATTCGTGACCCGCCTGACGCTCAGTCGCCAACTGGCCAACGAGGCGATGATGCGAATCGGCATGGACCGGCCCGAGGGCGCAGCAGAGGTCGGCGCGCGCGAGCAGTCACGCGCATCCACGCTCGCCGCAGTGAGTCGTGCGTGCGTCTCGTGGTTCGTGTGGACCATCGCCGTGCTCATCGTGCTCGGCCTGTTCAACATCAACCTTGGTCCGCTGCTGGCCGGCGCTGGAATCGCCGGTATCGCTGTCGGTTTCGGCGCCCAAAGTCTGGTGCGTGACTGCATCGCCGGATTCGTCATCCTGCTGGAAGATCAATGCGGTGTTGGCGAGGAAGTCGACATCGGTGAGGCCGTCGGCACCGTCGAGGCAATCACACTGCGAATGATGAGCGTCCGCGGGGCCGACGGCACGCTGTGGAACGTTCCTAACGGGGTCATTCAGCGAGTGGGCAACCGGACTCGCAGCTGGTCGCAAGGACTGGTCGACATCAGCATTTGGTATGACGGCGACATTGACGACGCACTCGCTGCGGTGCACGAGGGTATTGCCGTCGCTGTGGAAGTACCCGAGGTCGCAGAGGTTCTGCTACAGCCACCCGCCGTGCTTGGTGTGGAGCGCGTCGATGCGACCGGCACCGTGCTGCGCGTCACTGTTCGCACTCGACCGGGTCAGCACTGGGCGGCGATGCGTGAGATTCGCATGGCCATTCGTCGTTCGCTGGTCGAGCACAACATTCCGCTATACCCCCCGACAATTCCCAACCCGCAACCGCCACGCTCTCTCTAACTAGCTTTTCGGTGGATCAGCCGACTCAATAATCGCGCGCAGGTGTGGCCACGCAGATGCGAAGCCTGCGTGCGACGGCAGGGTCTCCACTTCATCGAGCAACACCCACGCCACCGCGTCGGTCTCGAAGTTGGCCGACACACCAAACCGTTCGCCCACTTCCAACACCACGGTCGTGTACTCCCAATCGGAGGCCGGGGCGAAGACGTACTCACCGAGTTCGTGATGGTCGGCCGGGATCTGACCGACCTCCTCGCTGGCTTCGCGCAGCGCGGCCTCGTACGTGCTCTCGCCCTCGTCCATCGCACCACCGGCACAGCTCCAGGTGCCGCCTTCATGTGCCCACGCGGAGCGCATCTGCAACATCACCGACGGCTGCGCTCCAACAGGACGGACGACGAACACGACGCCAGCAGCACCAAAGACGCCCCACCGCGTGTGGCCGTCAGAGCAGCGCATGAAGCCATCACCCGAACGACGGCCTTCAGACATGACGGTTACCAGACATAGCGAGCGACGCTACCGAGAGAGGAACCACCGTGTCTGCTCGTTGGGTTTGGTTGGCCACTGTTGCGTGGTCAGCGCGCATGCCGTGCACCTCTTGGCGGATCAGTTGGCCGCGACACCACCTCTCGCGGCCGCTACGGCCGCGTCACCTCACGCCAGTCAGCACACCGGTTGAAGGTGGCGAGCAGAGGCGCCCATCAGCTGCAAGAAGTTGTCGCAGTAGAACGCCTGACGAACTGCATCGCTGGCATCACCAAGGCTGCGCTCGAACCGTTCGATCGGGCGACGGCCACCCTCGACGTGGGGATAATCGCTGTTGAACAGCATCGTCTCGGGCCCGGCCTGCTCGATGATCCAGCCAACATCCTCGGTGGGGTACGGGGCGAACTTCATCGACCGACGCACGTAGTCACTGGGCCGCATCTGCAATGACCGCACTCGTTCCTCGTGCTTGCCGAACGCCTCGAACGCGCTCTCCATCTGCCGCATCCAACTGGGCACCCAGATTGCGCCCTGTTCGATGACGCCAACGCGTAGATCGGGGAAGCGATCGAACACGCCATCGAAAACCATGGTGGCCAGGGTTTGCATTGGTGGAAACGGGATCGCCATGTAGTCAACGGAACGGAAGTTCTCGGCACCACCATGGAAGTCGGGCGGGATAGGTAGACCGTTGTTGAAGTAGTTGCGATCGATGAGGTCGCCGGTGCCGCCGACGTGGAACACCACCGGAATGTCGGCCTCCTGCGCGGTTGCCCAGACGCGGTCGAGGGAACGGTGCGTCGGTGAGTGCCCGGCCGGGCAACCGCTGGCGATGAGCAGCGCGGCTGCACCCATTGCCACGGACTCAGCGGCCATCGCCGCAGCCATCTCGAAGTCCGCCAGCGGCACGTAACAGGTGGGCAGCAGCCGCCGGTCCACGGAGCAAAACTCGACCATCCCACGGTTGTGCGCGCGAGCGGCACCGTAGGCCAACTCCATGTCGCCGGTGTGCTCCCATTGGAACAAACGACCGTTGTGGAACGTGTTGAACATCAGCTGGCTTTCGAAGCCCAGTAAATCGAGCGCCCGCGACCTGTCCTGGGGCAAGAACGAGCCGGTGGCAGCGAAGTTCTTGCGCAACATGATCTCATCCGCCTCGACAGCCCGGTACTCGTCGCTGCCGTGGCGCGCCGTCAACTTCTGAAACGTCACGCTCAGATCTGCCAGCTGCTCGTCGACAGACCCCGTCTGCTGCAGTTCGTTGCCACCGCTGAGGTCGAGGGTGGGCAGACGATCGCGGATGTCGGGGTCGGCGTGATCGCGAAGCCAGGTAGGCGGCTCCATGATGTGCGCATCTGCGTCGTGCACCAGTCGATCGAGTTGGTTGTAGGGCATGTCAGCCTCCCAAGAGCTCGGCCGGGGTACGGTACGAGCAACGATGCTCGATCGTAAACCCCTCGCGTGTGGAGAAGTTCATGGGACTGTTCAGCAAGAAGCCGAAGCCCTCGGCAACCGAACCCGCCACCGCCTCGGTCGCGCGGTCAGCCACGTCAGCGGGCACACCAACTGCAGCTGCCCGGCCCGGCCCGGCGAAGCCCGCCAAGGGCAAGAAGCACTCCGTCGACCCCGTCGATTTCCTCGCGCTGCGAAGTGAGATGATGGAACTGCGGGCGCGCCTTGACGCCAGCGAGCAGGCGAAAGCTCTCGTCGAGACACGCCTCGCTGCGCTCGATGCCACCACCACCGCCATGTCCACCCAACAGCCCTCCGGTGGAAGCGATCTGCGCACTCAGGTCACGGAATTGCAGGCCCAATTGGAAGAAGTCGCTGAGACCGCCGCCGCTGCGCACGCCAGCGCCCAGAACGCCGCAGCGAAAGCAACTGCGGCGGCCACCGTTGCCACCAACGCTGCCAACAATCCCGGAGATACGGCTTCCGTTTCCACGCCGGCGGGCAACGACTCCGAAATGGTCGCCCGCATTGACGCGCTCACAGCTCGGCTTGAAACGGTCAGCACTCCCGACCCGACCATTGCAGCACGACTGGACGCCCTTGCTGCCCGGATCGACACTGGCCCAGCGACCGACCCCGGTCTGCTCGCACGCCTCGATCAGCTCAGTGCCCGCATCGAGAGCGCCCCAGACGCGGCACGCGTCGGCGACCTGGAAGCACGCCTTGGCTTACTCGCCGCGAAGGCCGACCAGGCGGCGGAGGCCCCCGCGCCCGTCGCCAGCGGCCCCGACGACGACACAGTCGCCCGTATCGACGCGCTCGCCGAACGCGTTGGCGTGATCGACTCGTTCAGCAGCCAGCTCTCGCAGCTCAACGCGCGTGTCAGCGCCCAAGCGGAGTTCGGTGCCCAGCTGGGCAGCCTGCGCGATCGAATCAGCGAGCTCAGCAATGAGACCGAAGAACGGCGCGCCGCCGCCCTCGCCGCCACCGGCGACGCCGACCTCCGTGATCGGGTCAACTCCATCTCCGACCGCATCAGTAGCAGCGACGGCATCGCTGCCCAGATCGCGCAATTGGCAGAGCGTGTCGCCGCCAACGACACCACCACTCGGCAGGCCGCCGAACAGGTCGCCGCCATCGAGCAGCGACTGAGCTCGGTCAGCACCGAGCTGGCCAATCAGGTCAGCGAGCTCGGTCGCGACATCGACGGACTCGCCGCTCACAGCAACGAGGTTGCACCCGGAAGCGTCAGCGACGAAGCGATCGACAGTTTGAAGTCGTCACAGGTGAAGCTGGCTGCCGAGCAGGCGCGGTACGAGATCGCGTTCCGGCAAGACCTCGCTGTGTTGGCCGAGCAGGTTCGTCGCAAGCCCTGACCTTCTGATCAGGCGTGGTCAGGAGCCAAGCAGGTCGAGGGCCTGCGCCACCAACTCACGAGCGGCCTTGACCTTCTCGTCATAGGTTGCGAGATCTCTGTTCTCCAGAGCCTCGTCAGCTTCCTGGAAGAGCTGCTCGGCCTGGTTCAGCAGGTCGCTTGCGGTCACGTCGGTCACTGGCTCGTCTGGGTCTTCCGGGTCGGTTGGTTCGGCGATGCCGCCGACTACGTCCCCGATTTCGACCTCGAGGCCAGGGAACAGCTGCGCAAGCGCCAGCCCCAATGACTCACCAAAGCCAACCTCACCCTCGTAATACGCGACCATCAGGCGAACCTGTGGTTGACCGACGGTCTGCGACTGCACGTAAACCGGCCGAACCCACATCAACGAGTCGCCGATCGGTATCGCCTGCAGGTCGCCGTAGACCACCTCGGAGCCGACTGAACCCAACACGGTCACGGTAGCCGTGAACCGGCTATCGGTGGAGATGTTGGCGCCAACCACGTTGGGGCCTTCCGGCAGCGGATCGTTGATCTCATAGGCAATCAGCTGCCCTGTGCTGTCCGCGGTCATGTACGCCACCATCTCGCGACGCTCGTTCTTCACGCTGAACGGCTGGAAGGGCTGGAACAAACTGAAGGTCGCCTCACCGTTTCCGTCCGGGTGGAACATCGTGTAATACGGCACGAACCGATCGGCCTTCTGCTCGGTCGGGAAGCTGCTCGCGCCGGCATCGACCTCAGCGGCAGCGGTCTCCGTCGGCTCGGTGGTCACGGTGCCGGTGTTGACACTGGCGCTTGTCAGCGGCTGCTCCGGTGCCGCCAACGCGATCGACCAGGCGCCGTCGCGGTCGAAGAACGCGGCACCGTCGAGGCGGTACTTCGAGTAGGCAGCGGTCTGCAGCCTGAGCAGCTCTTCGGGATACCGCAGGTGATCAACAAGACCTTCTGGCACGGGCTCGTTGGAGAACAGGTCCGGGAACGCCGACTGCCACACCTGCAGCACAGGGTCGTTGCTGTCGTTGACATAGAGGACGACCGAGCCGTCGTATGCATCGACCACGGCCTTCACACTGTTGCGCACGTAGTTCAGCGGCCGGTTGAGCCCGGCGCCACCGTCGAGCTGGGAGAGGTCGGCGCCCTGACCGTAGGGGTACCTACTGCTCGTCGTGTACCCGTCGATCACCCAGACCACGTGGCCGTCGTAGGCAACCGGGTACGGGTCGCCATCGAAGGAAAGGAAAGGTGCCAACTTCTGCACTCGCTCGCGGGGGTTGCGGATCATCAGCAACTGCGAATCGTCGTCGATTGCGCTAGAGCCCAGCAGGTTGTAATCCCACTCGTTGAGCGCGAATGCCAACCGGCGAGTGGTGGACGACAACGGCACGCCGTAGTCGCCTTCGTACGGCGCGACTTCGATGCCGGGGCAGGCCGTCTCGGTGACCGACGTGTTGACGACCGCATAGCCGGTGAGCGCCGGGCTGAAGTACAGCTCCGGGCTGTCGAGGTCGACGATGTCGTCGCGATAGGCGGGGTTGCCGCTGGCCTCGACCTGTCCTGCAGGCGACATCACCAAACCGCAACCGTGGGTGTTGATGAGGTGCGTGCCCTGCCACGACTTGTTGCCGACTTGGTCGAGGTCGAGCTCGCGAGCGCCAACGAGCACTTGGCGCGTCACGCCGTCGACCTCGTAGCGGTCGGGGTCGAGATCGTTGATGGTCTGGCCGGTGTTACCCCTGTCGGTCTGGAATCTGGTGACCATCTGGCCCTCGGGCTTGAGCAACCGAACATCACGAAGCGGCTCAACGTTTTCGGCCACCTCCGTGCGCGTGAGGCTGCCGAACTCGACCTCTTTCACCACGACGTTGTCGAGGCCGAGGGCATGGCGGGTGGCTTCGATGTTGTATTCGATGTACTTGGCTTCCTTGTCCTTCTGGTTTGGGTTGACTACCAACGACTGCACAACGCTGGGGTAGATCACCCCGCCGACCAGAGCGACCACGACCCACAACGCGGAGGCCATGACAGCGGGGCGCCACTTGTCGGTCTTCAGCGTGCTGAGGTACAGGCCCGCGGTGAGCAGCGCGACGAGCGCCAGCAGCAGCACCGCCGGCAGTTGGGCATTGTCGACCGTGTAGGTGACGCCGCGCACCACACCGCGATTGGCGGTGGTCAGTTCGTAACGGGTGACCCAGTAGTCGCCCGCCTTGAGGATGGCGAGCACCGCCAACAGCACCGCCACATGTGCCTTCGTTGCCCGACGGAATTTCGGCTTCGGCGGCTGGACCAAGATGCCGCCCGACAGGACGTGCGTGGCCACCACCAGCAGTGTGATGAACAACACCGCCAGGAACAGCCAGTCGAGCACGAACGTGACGAATGGCAGCTTGAACATGTAGAAGCCGACGTCGTTGCCAAAGTGTTGATCCGAGCGACCGAACGACTTGCTGTTGCGGAACATCAGCCACTCCTGCCAGCGAGCGATGGCCGGTGCCGCGAACAACAGGCCGAAGATCACGGCGACTCCGAAGCGGAACAACCGCATGCGATGACCGAAGAACTCGTGGAAGCGCTCGATTAATGGGTGGGTGTTGGCCGAGAAACTGGTCGGCGCAAGGCGATCGGCGATGATCAGGTTCAGTAGTGCGATCACGATGAACGTTCCGGCGAACAACGCGAACATGGTGACCTTGGCGCCGATGACACCCCAGAAAACGTCAGTGCGCCCGACCGACTGGTGCCACAGGTACTCCACGTAGAAACTGGAGATGAAACGGGCGGAGAGCAGCAGGCCAACCAGCAGCACGGCGGCAATGATGAGCAGTGCCCGGCCCCGATCGCTGAAGCGACTGGGCTTGCTGGATCGACGGGGGAGATCGGCAGGGTTCCGCACGCGGCGAAGGCTACAGGGGTGCACGCTGCAGCATGCAGCGGCATCCCTCATGCGCCGGGGCGCACACGTGATCCGTGGGGAAGGGTTGGCCAGCCGCGACCGCGCCGGCCAGCGCATTGTCTTCCGCATCCGGGCACGCCGGCCCATTCGGATCCACTGACCAGCACACTGGCGTGCCAGGCGTCAGTGCGACGAGGGCACCACGGCCAAAGGCCATGCGGGTCACATCATCGAGGTGCTCATCGATGCGCTGCGTCTTCCATTCGCGGTACAGCGCACGCACCAAATCGGCCAGCTCACCGTTGTCGCCATCGCTGTCAGTCACCGCACGCGCGACTCGCACCCGTAGCGGCTCGATGACGCTCGCTGCGAGCGCATCGATTGCCGGCTGCAGGGCCTTTGCCCGGGTGATCTCGTGTAGGTGGTCAGCCTTGTCACCATCGTCAACACTGGCGGCGCCCGCCAACGCTGCCAGGCGTAGTTCACCCTCGATGGCGGCTGCATAGCGCTTGGCGTGTTCGGTGGGCGACGGCAGCAGCGCATCGAATGCTCGCACGGGATCTGTGCGACGCAGAATGTGCAGCACATCGTTCTGCTCGTCGGCCAGGACTCGCTTCAGCTTGCGGGCGGCCGCAACGATCAACGGCGTCAGGTCAGCGTCGCGGCGGCCGAAGGGCGAATCATCAGCCTCGACGACCAACGCGGGCGCAGCGGGAGATGCGTGAAAGACGGAAAGCTCCTCGGTGGCGTCAACGTCGAGCAGCGCCGCCAGCTCAGGCTCGATCGTTGTCGGCTCGATCACTTCAGCATCCACGACCATTTCAGCAACCACTTCAGCGTCCACGACCACGTCAGCATCCATGACCACGTCGGCGACAGCCACCTTGCCGGTGCGTGCGGCACGGAGGCGAGCGAAAAGATCCCCGACGGACGCTTTCGACTCAACGTTGTCGTTGTCGAGGTCGTTGTCGAGGTCGTTGTCGAGGTCGCTGTCGACGCCGTTGTCGAGGTCGGTATCGAGATCGTCCGCCTCGTTCAGTTCAGAAGCGGGTTCCTCGAACAGCGCCACGACATTCGCCAACGGTGCGTCGTCGTCCGCGTCGTTCGCGTCGTCGAGCTCCTCAGAGGCCCCGATCGCTTCGAGTTCCTCGACGTCAGGCTCAACGACGTCAGAGTCAACGACTTCAGGCTCAACGACTTCAGAATCAACGACTTCAGAATCTGGTTCGAGGCCAAGATCGGGCTCGGCCTCGAGATCGGCCACGGCCAAGCGCGGCCGTAGGTCGGAGGCGGGCACCATCAGCGGCACGGGGCCGGTGGTCGGCGACAGGTTCACGTATTCGGTGGGTTCGCCCAGCGGAGTCATCTCGGCCATCACATCGACGGCAGCGATGCGCGCACGCTCGAACGCGTTGAGGAGACGATCGCGACCGTGCACCAACTGCTCAATCTGTTGGCGAGCCAACTCACGACGGCGAGCCAGTTCGCCCAACACCCGTTCGCGATAGGCGCGTGCCTCGTTGACCATTTCGCGGCCCTGTTGCTTGGCCATCTGCAGTTCCGATTCAGCGTCGGAGCTGGCGTCCTGGCGACGACGCGACGACTCGATTTCCGCTTCCTCGCGCAAGCGCTGTGCCTCATCGGTGGCCTCGCGCAACACCCGCGCCGCGCCATCCTCGGCGCGCATCTTGATCTGATTCGCAGCCTCGCGAGCCGTGGAAAGAATTCGAACAGCTTCCTCACCCAACATGCGGGTGACAACTTCTTCGTCCAAAGCGATACCGGCGCTGGGAGCGTTGCGCTGCGATGTGCGCAGCTCACGCTCCAGGAACTTCTCGCGCTCCTGGAGTCGTGCCAACTCAGCAGCGACCATCCGCAGAAACTCGCGTACTTCCTCAGGCTCGTACCCGCGGCGGGTGGTGGAAAAGTTGGCCGTCGACACTGCCGTCGGCGACGAAGGGTCGGGACGTGAAAACGAAATGGCCATCGGGCGTAAATGGTAGGTGCGATGGCCCTCGAAAGGGTGGCATAGCGCTGTCGCGCCGACCGCCAGTGCGATTAAGAGTCAGCGGCCGTCAGCGGATTGACCAACTTGACCGGGTCGCCACCGATTCGTTCCAAGGCTGCGAGCGCCTCTTCGACAGTGGCAACAGGAATGATCTCCACGTCGTCACCGACGACTCGACGAGCCGCGGCGATGGTGTCCTGAGGGCCCTGCTGATCTTGAGATGTAGGCACCAAGAAGTACTTCACGCCGACCTGCTGAACGGCCGACGCCTTGGAGTTGAGGCCACCGATGGCACCCACGTTGCCTTCGACATCGATCGTGCCGGTGACAGCGACTCGCTGTCCACCCATCAGATCACCCTCGGTCAGTTCATCGATCAGGGTCAGCGTGAAGGCCAGACCGGCGGATGGGCCGCCGATGCTCTCTGTATCAATCTCCACGTCCAGACCCTCAGGCAACGCCACGGTGGTGGTGTCGATCGGCCGAAAGCCGATGATCGTTCGCGGCGGGTCTTCGCCGGGAGAGAGGATGGTCTCGATCTGGCCAGACATCTCCTCGCCAGCACGCTCGAACTCGACGTCGATCATCTCGCCGGGCTTCACACCCTCGAGTGCCGCAGGGAGGTCATCAATGATGGTGACCTCCGTGTCGTTGACTTTCTTCAACACATCACCCGGATCCAGCAACTCGTCGGCCGGGCTGAACTTCACGCACTCGGTTCCGTCCTCGTTGGCTTCCAAACAGAGCAGGAAGTCGATGATGACATCGCCTGGCTTGATCTCCACTGGGAAGCCTGCCGCCTTCAGCGCCACGTACATCGCGTTGTCCTTCGCGCTGCGCATCTGTCGCTGGCCGGCCTGGATCAATTGTGCTTGCGTCTGGTCGCCGTATTTGTCGCGGTAGCTCATGAACCGAGTGGCGTCGTTGTCGCGGGTCACGAACCAGTCGACCATGCTGATATTCGGCTGTGTGATCGTGACGAAGTACACCTGACCCGAGGTATCGAATGTAGGTGCGCCGGTGATGGACATTCGTGGCTCGACCGGCTCGGCATCCGCCGGCACCAAGGCGAACTCCATCGCCTCCGACGTGCGCTCCAGGCATGCGCCGGGCGTTGACGGGTCGTACTCCCGACAGCGTGGCTCCTTGATGAACACCGAGCTGGGAACGAAACTGAGGGCGACGGGAGCCGCAGCGAGAGCGACACCCAACACCGCCATGGGCACGGCCCACCAACGGTGATTGGTGCGCGGCGCCCTGACCGGCGGGGCGAGCTCCGGTACCATCTCTTCTTGCGTGAGTATCACTGAAATCACCACCGCTGCTGGCTGGATTGCCGGTCTTGCCATTGTGGCCTTGATCGCGGCTGGATGGCGCAAGCCTGCCAGAGCGACGGCCGATCCGGCACGCGCCCGACGACCTTCTTCCGCGCCTGCGGGGGTGGAGGTGTCCGAAGTAAGAGCACCGCTGGCCCGACGGTCACCCTGGTGGCGACGGCTGTGGGCCGTGGTGGCCGGCAGCGTCCTGGCCGTCTGGGTCGGCGCAGTGGTGGCAACCATCATCGGCTTCGGCACCGCGGCGCTGGTCATCACCCTCACGAACATGCTGAAGAAATGAGCAGCCAACAACGTCGGCGAGACCTGGTCATCGCCGGCCATGAGGGCAACGAGCACGCCGCACGTGGAGCGCTGACTGGGGTCGACCCCGTTGATCGTCAGCTCGCACTCGGCGCACTTGC
>JANOYI010000375.1:0-2247 GCA_031428795.1 Ilumatobacteraceae bacterium
GTCCGCCGAGGCCTTTGCGCCGCTGGAGGAACTGGCGGCGCTCCTTGGTGGCGTGGTTGGCTGCTCGCGTGCGGTCACCAACAACGGCTGGCGGAATCACACCGACCAGGTTGGACAGACCGGCACCCGGATCGCCCCTGACCTGTACATGGCGTGCGGTATCTCGGGCGCGATCCAACACTGGGTGGGTGCAATGGCGTCGAAGAAGATCCTCGCGATCAACACCGACCCGGAAGCCAACATGGTCACCAAGGCCGACTATGCGGTCATCGGCGACCTCCACAAAGTCATTCCCGCGATCACCGCCGAAATCCTGCGCCGTCGCAGCTAAAACGGCCGCGGTTAGCGGCTGAGATGGTCGCGGATTCGAGGCTGAGTTGGCTGCGAGTTCGCGGCTGACATCGCCGCCGATTCGCGGTCGACGTAATAGGCTCGCCGGATGGGAAACAACGAGTCGCTGCCGACTCCGCCACCGCCCGGACAGCCGCCTGTCCCGCCGACTCCACCCGCTGGGCCGCCCGCGCACCAGCCGCAGGCACAAACGGTCTTCGAGTCCGTTCGACCCGTCTGAGTCGTTGTAACAGGTGAGCGACTCGTCGCTGCGCAGAACTGACGGCCCGGCGCTTCGCCGGGACCTCGCGCTCGCGACGTGGGGACTGTTCGTCGGGCTCGCCTTCCTGATGCTGGCGGGCGGCCTTTTCGGCACGTTACTCGGCGTCCGATCAGAGCGAGTGGGCCTGCCGACTGCCGTCAGCAGTCTCATCGCCGCCAGCTACTACGCGGGCTTTCTCATCGGGTCACGCCTCACGCTGACCGCGCTGTCCAAGGTCGGGCACATTCGTGTGTACGCCGCCCTGGCGTCGTTGCTGGCTGCGGCGATGATGATGGTCGGAATCACCGAGAACGCAGCGGCGTGGGCGGGGTTGCGTCTGGTCACGGGGCTGTGCACCGCCGGTTTGTACGTCATCGCCGAGTCGTGGCTCAACGATCTCGCGACCAATGAGAACAGAGGCCGGCTACTTGCCGTCTATGGCGTGGTGACGATTGCGTTTTTCGGCGTTGGGCAGGTGCTGCTGTTCAACTTCAACCCGTTGACGGTGACTGGTTTCGCGGTCGCGGCGATCATCACCTCGCTCGCTGTTGCACCGGTGGCGTTGTCGGAGGCGGCCGCGGCGCCCAATCTGCAGACGGCGGAGCACATCTCGCTGCGTGAGTTGGCGCGCGTCGTTCCGACCGGCGTGTTCTCTTGCTTGCTCGTGGGCCTCGCTCATGGAGCGTTCACCGGCATGGCCGCCGTCTATGCAACGCGCGTCGGTCTCAGCGCTGGTCGTGTTGGGCTCTTCGTGGCGCTGCCGAGTCTGGGAAGCGTTCTGCTGCAGTGGCCGATTTCGGCTGCCAGCGACGACATCGACCGTCGGGCTGTGGGCTTGGTTGCTGCGCTCGGGGCCGCGGGCGTGTCGGCGCTCTTGCTGTTGGACTCACCCAACGAGCCGATGGCCTTCGTGTTGATTTGTGTGCTGGGAGGCTTCTCGTTCCCGCTCTACTCAATTGCAGGGGCGTACACCAACGACTGGATCGAGCCCGAGCATCTCAATGCTGCGGCGTCGCAGTTGGTCACTCTGTACGGCATCGGTGCCGTGGCCGGCCCGTTCGTGGCTGCTGGCAGCATGATTGCATTTGGCCCGACCGGGTTCTACTGGGCCCTGATCGGTTTGCACCTCATCATTGCCGTGTTCTTCACGTACCGAATGCTGGCGTGGCGGATGCCGCTCGCAAAGCGTCCGTGGAACGAAGTGTCGGTGCCGGCTCGAGCCTTCTTCGTTCCCGCCACCATCATCGCCATGGGCCGTCGTCGCCGCCGAGGCACCGGCAACTGACGCACGCTGACGGGATGATCTCAGCCGAGTTTGGCGAGCATTTTTTGTTGCCACTCGACGGTTGCCTGCACGTTGTTAAAAGTGAACAGGTGCAGGCCCTCGATGTTGAGCTCTTGGGCTTGCTTGCTGAGCGGCGTGATCAGCTTGTTGGGGTCGTACCCACCGGGCTTGAACAAGCGGCCCAGGATGCCGCCGTTCTTCTTCACGTACCGCATGCTGTTGCCAATGCCCAGGCGCATACCCATTGAGAACAGCTTGGCGCGGTCAATCACGCCGGGCACACCGATGTGTAGCGGCAGCTTGAAGCCCGCGTCGCGCTCGGTTGTGGCCCACTGCTTCCACACCCCGAGGTCGAAGCACATCTGCGTGC
>JANOYI010000376.1:0-4134 GCA_031428795.1 Ilumatobacteraceae bacterium
GTCTGAGCCGACTCGTTGGTTGCGCCCTTGTTGATTGCCGTCGCCCATCCGACCACTGACTGCACACCCGAGTCCTCGGACACCGTTTGGTTGCCACCCTTGGTGAAGCTCGGTGCGTCGTTCACCGCCGTCACGTTCACAGCGACAGTGGCGATATTCGAGTCGATCGTTGCGTCGTTGGCCTTGAACGTGAAACTGGTGGCACCGTTGAAGTTCGTCGCCGGCGTGAAGGCGACGCTCGCCGTGCAGGTGTTCACAGTCGTTGTGCAATCGACGGCACCGATGGGACCGAGCGCTCCATTCGAGGGCGCACCGACGATTGCGAACGTGAGGTTGTCGTCGTCGGCGTCGGTGGCCGTGAGGGTAACGCTCACGGGTGTGTCCTCGAGGGTCGACACCGCGCTACCACCGGTCTGGCCCTGCGCGACGGGCGTCGCGTTGGGTGGGAACACCACGATGTCGAACGTGAGGGTTGCGCTGGCGTCGTCACCACCATTGGCTGTGCCGCCGTCGTCGGTCAGATACACCGAAACCGTTGCCGTCCCAGTCGTACCCGACGCAGGCGTGTACACCAGGTCGCCGGTCGACTCGGAGATGTCGGGCTGCACCGAGAAGAGCGAGTTGTTGTCGTTCGACACATTGAACGTGAGCACCTGGCCCGATTCGTTGGCCGGGCCTTTCGAGATACTGGTTGCGAAGGCGGCGACTGTCTGCTGAGGCGAATTCTCTATCACGGCCTGGTTGGGGGCCACGGGAAGGTTGAAGCTCGGCGCGTCGTTCACTGCGGTCACGGTGATCATGAACGTCTGCGCTGCGCTCATGTCGACACCACCGTTGGCCGTGCCACCGTTGTCAGACACGCTCAACGTGATCGTCGCAGTGCCGTTCGCGTTGGCTGCTGGCGTGTACGTCAGCACACCGTTCGAAGCGATCGACGGAGCGCCCGAGAACAACCCCGAGTTCGTGTTACCAGTGACGGTGAACGCGACAGTCTGAGTCGACTCGTTTGCTGGGCCTTGACTGATCGCCGTCGCCCAGCCGATCACGGACTGAGCGCCAGAATCCTCGAGCACCGACTGATCTGCACCCTTGATGAAGGTCGGCGCATCGTTGATACACGTGACCGTCACCGTCACCGTCGTTGCCGAACCACCGTTAAGCGTGTACGAGAACGTGTCCAGGGCCGAGCCAGGAGGATTGTTGCAGTAGTTCGCGTTCGGTGCGTAGGTCAGGCCGGCGCCCACGCCAGTGATCACCACAGTGCCGTTCGTCGGCTGAGTGACTGATGCCACCGACTTGGGTCCACCGTCGACGTCGAGATCGTTCGCCAATACGGCAACGGCGGTTGCGGGTGCATCCTCCGAGACTGTGAGCGGGTCGGCGACAGCGACTGGTGCGTCATCAACGCAGACCACGATCACGGACGCCGTAGCCGAACTGCCGCCGTTCAGCGTGTAGCCGATCTCCTCAGCCTGATCGACTGGGATGCTGCAGAAGTTAGCGTCGGGTGTGTAGCTCACGCCGGTGCCGCCACCGGTAATGATCGCAGTGCCGTTCGCGGGCTGCGTGATGGCGTTGATTGTGATCGGGCCGCCGTCGACGTTCATGTCGTTGGCGAGCACTGGGATATCGGTCGCTGCCGCATCCTCAGCCACGGTGGCGTCGTCGTCGACCGCCACCGGCAGGTCGTCAACACAGGTGACCGTGACACTTACTGTTGCGGTGGCGCCACCGAACAGGGTGTACGTGAAGGTGTCAGCCGGGCCGCCGGGGCTGTTGCAGTAATTGGCGCCCGGCTTGTAGCTCACGCTGAGGCCGGCGTTGACCACCGCGGCAGTGCCGTGGGCAGGCTGCGGCACCGACTGGATCTTCAGGTCGTGCCCGTCCAGGTCGATGTCGTTGGCCAACACCTCAATGATGGTGAATGGGTCGTCCTCCGCCACGGTGAGCGCGTCGGCAGCGGCAACCACGTTGGACGGCAACCAACCGACCACGTCAAGGATCACATCAACTGTGCCTGAATAGTTGTAGATCTTGATGATGCCGCCGGGGCCAACCTTCGCGATGACGAGGTTTGGCGCCACGATGCCCGGGTGTGGGTTCAGCGACGAGGCGACAGGAATTGCCGCCCCGCTTGGATAGACCGTCAAATATGTGCTCGCCGTCTGGTTCACTGCGGTCAGGTTGAACACCACGGAACCAACGCCGGTCGACGGAACGCCAGCTACTCCAGTGAGGTCGAATGTGGTCGACGAGTTGGCCGGCAGCGGGCTGGATGACCGGGTGTCGGCAATGCGGCTCGGAGTCACTGGGTTGTAGCCAAGGCCGTCGGCGAACCAGCCAACGACGTCGACAATGACGTGGACTGCGCCAGCTTGGTTTCGAATGGCGACCTTGCCGTCGGCACCCATCGGGGTGATGACAAGGTTGGCCGCGGTGTTGCCCAGCTGAGTGTTGAGGTTGGAGGTGCCGGGCACCGCTGCGCCCGACGGATGCACCGTCAGGAAGGTAGGAAGCGTGGCGGCGGTCGTGGTGACATTGAGAACAACCGAAGACACACCGGTTGTGGGCACGCCGGCCAGGCCGGCGATCTGCACGGGCAACGACTGACCCGCGCCAACTTTGCTGGTAGACCGCGTGTCGGCCAACCGAGTTGGGGTCACCGTCGTCAGCTCGCCACCGGACGGAAACCAGCCAAGGACGTCAACGATCAGGTGGACGCTGCCAGAGCTGTTGTACAACGACACCTTGCCGCCGGCTCCGACGGGCACGATCACCAGGTTGCTGGCGACAACGCCCGGCGCCGGGTTGAGGTTCGAAGTGTTGGGTCGCGCTCCGCCAGTTGGGTACACCGTGATGAACGTCGGCTGCGTCTGCAGCACAGCGGTGATGTGCACCGCCACCGAATCGACACCCGTCGCCGGAACGCCCCCGCGACCCAGCACGGAAAGGTCCAAAACGCCATTGGGTCCCAACGGACCGGCACCCAATTCGAGGCCGTCGACAGTGCTCGCGCCTGGGCGAGTGTCCAACAATCGAGCGTGCGTCAGGGCGCCGTAACCAGTACCACCTAGGGGTGTACCCGGGCCGACCGACGGGCTGGGACCAGCCTGGGCTGAACCCAAACTGACGCCGGTCGCGACCGCGCAGCCCAAAACAAACATCACCCATGTGCGATTGGCCCGTCTCATATCACCGTCTTACCACGGACGGGCCACCTCGCGTCACCAATTGATTGCATTCCGTGAGAACGCTCAGGAGTTGGCCAGAGCGCGACACTCAACGCTCGGGTGAAGGGGGTGACGGTCGCATGATGGAGTGGTGACCTTGCTGCCTGCCGGGGACGCTACCGCCGTCCACATCGTTGGTTGCCGCGCCACCGAAGCCCGATACTCTCCAGGTTCAAGTTCTGTTGAGGCATCTCGAATCTGGAGCACTTCGCATGGCAATTCGTAAACCCCCCAAGGCGCTCCCCGAGCTGCTGACAATCGGGCAACTCGCGACGCGCGGCGGTATCGCTGCCTCGGCCCTGCGCTTCTACGAGAGCCAAGGTTTGCTGCACACGATTCGCGTCGATCACAACCAGCGCCGCTACACCCGAGACACGCTTCGTCGGGTCGCATTCATTCGTGCCGGGCAGACCGTGGGGCTGAGCTTGGAGGAGATCAAGAAGGCGACCGACAGTCTTCCCGAGGACCGCACAGCCACTCATGCCGAGTGGCAGGCATTGGCTGCGGCGTGGAAGGCACAACTCGACGAGCGGCAGCGTCTGATCAACCACATGCGCGACGACATCGAATCGTGCATCGGGTGCGGCTGTCTGAGCATGTTGACCTGCCCGCGCGACAATCCCGACGATTCAGCTGCGCTGCTCGGCCACGGTGCGCAATACCTCAAGGGGCGGACTCCCGCCGACGCCGGCGTGGACGTGTAGCGCGTCGACATGTGGCCCGGGCCAATCCCAGGCCGCGGCGCCACCAATTGGTCGCTATCGTGGCCATGCCCTGTCGGATCAATCGGCTGGGTCCCCGCCCTCGTAGCTCAGGGGATAGATCGTCGGCCTCCGGAGCCGAAGGCGCAAGTTCGAATCTTGCCGAGGGCACATTTGTCGTTGGTCGTCGTTGGTCGTCGTTG
>JANOYI010000377.1:0-3010 GCA_031428795.1 Ilumatobacteraceae bacterium
GGCGATGGCAACGGCGAGGGCAACGAACGCCCGTGTGACGACCCGTCGCCCGACGAGAGCGCCGCCGGTCAGGGAAACGAAGCGCGCGATCTCAATGGCGCCCTGACGGATGTTTACGTCCGCGACCGCGACGCCGACTCGAAGCAGAACATCGCGGGCAGCGTCAATGTGTACGACCAGAAGTTCTTGCCTGGTCAGCTTGCTGGCACGCTTCCTTACTGTGGCACCAAGACGGCACTCGTGAGCGTGGGCAGCGACGAGCTGCAAGCAAACAGGCCAAACGGTTACAAGTCGGTGCAGGACGGTTCTCTCGGTATCACCGACGACGGCCGATTCGTGGTGTTCGCCACCACCGCACAGGTCGTTACTACCGACAGCGCCGGCACGGTGCGGTCGGTCGACAACGATGCGCTGCTCGATGTGTACGTGCGTGACCGTGATACCGATGGTGACGGCAAGTTCGACGAGCGTGACACCGCGAGCACCTACCTCATCAGTCAAGCCACCACCAACACGGTCTCGGCCGGTTACCCCACGATCAGCTCCGACGGTCGCCTGATCGCCTACGAGGACGGCAGCAATATCCGCGTCGTTCGGCTATCGGTCGCAAACGGGCGCCCGACTGTCACGAACGTCGGCACTCCGTTCGCCGGTTCGCGCCCTGCCATCGGGGTTGCGGCTGGCGCCACCTCGGGCGCCATCGCGTATCAGCGCAGCGCAGTCGTCTACACCCAAACGATTTCCATCCCTGCCACCGGCCCCAGCTCGATCGGTTCTGAAATCGGCTTTGGCGAAGGCACGCTGCCGCAGCTGGATCGAGCCGGCAAAACAGTGGCCTTCAGCCGTGTTGTTGCGGGAGGCACGCAGAGTGTGCGGGCGGGCTCCGCCGCTGTCGGCGGTTCACGCCTGGTCAGTCGCACGGCCACTTCGGTGAATGGCAACGGGGCGAGCGGTGCGCAATCAATCTTTCCCGAGGTCGCCGTCCTCGATGACGCCGCAAGCAACTCGGCCCTGATCGGCCTTTCGTCCGACGCCACCAACCTCATCAATGGTGACACCAACAACCTCCGCGACGTGTTCGAGGGGCGCTGGACACCAGGCCTCCTCGGCGTAAGCACCGACGCGACACCACGAGTCCCAGCCGCACGCGGCATCCGCCTGACCGATGTACCCGCCACCGCACTCACATTCGACAAGGGACTGCTGGCCACTGTTGTTGGTGCGCCCGCCGGCGCCGTGCGCAGCCTGCCCGCTGGCGGTGTGCGCAGTCTGCCCGCTGGCGGTGTGCGGTCGCTGCCCGGCGGCGCTGTGCGCTCGCTGCAACTGCGGGGTCTGCCGCTCGGCGGCATCCGCAGTCTGCCCGGCGGCGGTCTGCGGTCGCTGCCCTCGGGCACGGTGCGGTCGCTCGATGTCACGCTGTCGCAGTTGGCACTCAACGTCACCATCGCCAACGCCTCGTACTCGTGGTCCGAGCTGCTGGTTGGCAGCCCATACGAAGGCTGGCCGCTGCAGTCCGTGGCCATGCGCGACCTCCTCATCTACATCGGCGACCTCAACGACATCCTGCCAGCCAACCGCACCGCGGTCCAGACGATGTTGCTCAGCCTCACGCTGTTCGAAATCGATCCGCAGGGCGTATTCCTGCAGGGCGTGTCGCTGGTCTCGATCTTTCTCGGTGATTACACACTCGGTGAGCTCTCGGCCGTGGCCAGCAGCGCCATCGACTGGTGCGCGACGCTGCCCTCCACGCTTGCAGCTGGCGTTGGCGCCGCGTTGTGCGCACCGACGAGCACTCTCTTCGCCCTCGACCTAGGTGGTGCAGACCTGGCGCAAGTCAACCTCGACCTCATCGATGTGAGCCGCCTCACCCCCAAGGTGGACGGTGCCCTCAAGGCGCTCGTGGATACGTACGGTGCGATTCCTGCTGGCACCGGGTTGGCCACCTACCTGATGACCTTCCTGGATGCCCGCGACTTCCCGTGGGAGAACGTCGCCCTGACGCTTCCCGGCACCCTCAGTGGCGCCTACCCCCAAAATCCCGCAGTCAAACGCGCAACTCTCGAGCCCCACGCCCGCGGCGGTCTCGCTACCTGGGTCAGCAACATCAACTCGTCAGGGATTGCGCCGGTCGTGGTGACGTTCACCCTTCCCGCGGGCTTTGCCTACGTGGCTGGGTCCGCGGGGTGTGGCGCGGGGTGCAGTCCGACCGTGACCACCCGAACCACAAATGAAATCGCCCAAGTGACGGTCGCGTTCAGCGCAGTGGCGGGCGCCAATCTGGTGACCGTTGGTGGACGACCCACCCCACTACTTCTCGGTCCAGGAAACCCGGCCGTAGCACTGGGCTCGATCAGTGGGCAGCCCGTTGGCGGCGCCGCGCGAGTGCAGGTCACGTACGACGGCGAAGCGATGTACGACTCGAGCACGATTCCGAACGCTGTTGCTCCGGTCGCTGTCTTCGACCCGTGGGGCTCCGGAAAGCCTTCGCTCGAACCGGGCACACTTTACTTCGCCGACCTCGCCGGCGCGAGCGAGGAGGACGAATACACGATTGCGTTGCCAGCGGACACGCCGGCTGGAACAAAGCTGTCGGTTCGGCTGTCGAGCCTGACGAGTGACCTCGACCTGACGGTCTTCGTCACGGACCCGAGTGCACCCAAGTCGCTGCCCGGCGGCGCCATCCGCAGTCTCCCCACTGGTGCTGTCCGCAGCCTTCCTGGCGGCGCAGTCCGCAGCCTTCCGGCGGGCGCTATTCGGTCGCTCAATGGCTACGTGCGCAGCCTGCCGCTGGAGGACATCGGCGCCGACCAGACCAGCTCGCTGCCGCCGGAGGTGCTGCAGGACATACCGCAGAGCCTGCCCGGTGGCTACGTGCGAGCCTTGTCGCCCAACCGCGATAACCGGCCCGAGATCATCGACACGGTCGTCGGTGCGGGCACCGGCTCGAGCCCGCTCCTCTACACCGTGCGCGTCACTGGCTACAACGACTCGACTGGTCCATACGTCTTGC
>JANOYI010000378.1:0-3248 GCA_031428795.1 Ilumatobacteraceae bacterium
GGCAGGCGCAGCGATTCGGCCAGCTCGAACAGGCGGTCCTTCTTGCGATGGTTCTGTCCGCCCTGGGTGCCGGCCAGCACCGTGTAGTCGTACGACATGGCGACGATCGACTGGCCGTTGACCTTGCCCAGCCCGCCAACAAGGCCGTCCGCGGGCGTGCGCGCGATCAGATCGTCCAGCGGCCGGCGACGACGCTGCGGCGCAATGACGACCGGGCCGTACTCGACGAACGAACCCTCGTCGACCAGGTCGTCGACGTTTTCGCGTGCGGTGCGACGGCTCACCTTTCTACGCCGTTCGACGGCGTCCGGTCGGGCTGCGTCGAGACCGACCTCGTGGCGGGCGACGACTTCGGCGAGGTCGGCCCGGATGTGCGCCGGGTCTTCGCCTGTCGCCTCGGTAACGGCAGCGATGGTCACCTGGCCGGGGGTCAAGCGAGCGACGATTGCGTGCTCCATGACGGTGTCGCCGACCATTGCGACCAACGCCTCGATCGCGCCGTCGGCAGTCGACTCGATCGAGTGGTGCATCTTCATCGACTCGATCAGCATCAACTGCTGCCCGTTGCGAACCTGCTGCCCGACCACGACGTCGATCGTGACAATCGTCCCCTGCATCGGCGCCGTGATGTCGACCGTGCTCGTCATGCCGTCGTCCCCATGCGCGTGACCGTAGCCCTCCGCAGTTCTTCGGCCTTTACTGATGGCTCTCGAAGTGGGCGACCCTCGGCCGCTCGACAGTCCTTGGGTCGCTGCGACCGGGAGCATGGGGTACTTGTTTCGGCTCCACGGTAACGCCAGTTACCGTCCGCCGAAAACAGATACCCGATGCTCTGGTCGAAGCCGAATCACCGTTGCTCCCGACGCAATCACCACGACTATAAGAAGTGGCAGACCGAGGAACAGAGCAACTCCGCCACCGATATTCGCTCCGTTCACCGGGCGGGCGACGATGCCGCCGACTGCGCCAATCCCGAGCGCCGTGACCATCAATCCGAAGAGTGGCAATCCACGGCACTGCCACTTGGGGTCAGGAACGCGGATGATCACAAGTGCCATCACGACCAAACACGCGCCGAGTAGCGCTCACCAGGCGCCGCCGCGTTCCACCCACGTTGGAGCCCGCCATAGGTAGTCGCCGGCCGGAGACACCCGTCCCAAGAAGCGGGCCAGCACATACCCGACGAGTAGGCATCCCAGACCCAGCATCACCAGCGCGAGAGTGAGCCGCAGGAGTGACGGGCGCGCGGTCACATTTCCGCGTGTATGGGGGCCTTGCGCCGAGCCGTTTCTAGGAGGCACGAGGTCTACCATAGGTGGATGAGCGAGGGCGTTGACTTGCAGATCGCCGGGCACACGGTGACGGTCACCAGCCCGGACAAGGTGTTCTTCCAGGCACGAGGCGACACCAAGCTCAATCTGATCGAGTACTACCTGTCGGTCGGCGATGCCGTCATGCGGCAGTTGTACGACCGGCCAGTGCTACTGCAGCGCTTTCCCAACGGCGCGCATGGCAGCAACTTCTTCCAGAAGCGCATTCCCGAGGGTGCTCCCGAGTGGCTGCGCACCACCACCGTGCTGACCCCGAGCGGCACCCCCTCGCGGGCGCTCGTCGTCGACGACATTGCGCATCTGATCTGGGCCGTAAACCTTGGCTGCCTTGGGTTTCACTCGTGGCCGGTTCGTGCTGCCGATCAAGACCATTGCGATGAGCTGCGCCTCGACCTGGACCCGGGCCCGGGGACCACGTACGCGATGGCCGTCGAGACTGCTGATGAGACGAAGCGGCTGCTCGACGAGTTGGGCATCGTCAGCTTCATCAAGACATCCGGGAACCGCGGACTGCATGTGTATGTGCGGCTCGAGCCGACGCACGACAGCATCGCCGTTCGCAGTGCCGCTGTCGCGGTCGCCCGAGAACTGGAACGCCGCCGGCCCGACCTGATCACCGCTCAGTGGTGGAAGGAAGAGCGCGGCCAACGAATCTTCATCGACTTCAACCAGAACGCTCCGCACAAGACCGTGTTTGCGCCGTGGTCGGTACGTGCGCTGGACCATGCCCCGGTCTCGTTCCCGTTCCCCTGGGAACTACTGGACACATTGCATCCACACGACATGACAATCGCGACGGTGCCAGCGTGGGTCGACAAACACGGCGACGCGTGGGAAGCGATGAACGACGCACCGCAGCCAATGAAGCCGTTCATGGACATGGTGATCGCCGACCAAGCCGCCGGCCTCATGGACGCGCCCTGGCCGCCGGTCTACCCAAAGATGCCTGGCGAGCCCCCACGAGTTGCCCCCAGCAGAGCCAAGAAGCCCAAACCCGAGTAGCGCCTAGCGAGATGCGAGTGCCACGACATCGGGTGCGAGTGAGACGCCCCCACCCGAGTGGGTACTCGCACCCCGGGGTGCGAGTAGGCACTCGAATGGTGCCGTGGCACTCGCACAGGCGGCGTGGCACTCCTATGGATAGCTCTAGACGCCGAGCTCGGCGGCTCTGGCTAGGACTCGGTCGCGTTCGGAGCCGATGGTGGTGCTATCGCCGTGGCCGGTGTGCACGATGGTCTGGTCGGGCAGGGTCAGCAGGCTGTCGCGGATGCTGCGCAGGATGGTCGGCTCGTCGCTGTAGCTTCGCCCCGTGGCACCGGGGCCGCCGCAGAACAGCGTGTCACCGCTGAGCACCACGCCGTTGGCGACGTCGTAGAAGCAGCAGCAGCCGGGTGAGTGGCCGGGCGTGTGCAGTATGGCCAACTCGTGGCCGGCAACGGTGAGGACTCCCCCGGGCACGATGGCGGCGTCGGGCTGCTCGCCGGGCCACACGACATCCCACAGCATGTGGTCGGCGTCGTGCAACAGGATGGGCGCATCCACCGATTCGCGTAACGGCACCGCAGCGTTGATGTGGTCGTTGTGGCCGTGCGTGAGGACGATCGCCTTCACTCGCCGACCGTTGATGGCCGCCACGATCGCCGGCGCGTTGTGGGCCGCGTCGAAGACGACGACTTCACGGTCGTCGCCGACGAGCCAGATGTTGTTCGTGACATCCCACTCGCCGCCATCGAGGGCGAACTTGCCGTCAGTCGTGACCAACTCGATGGTCACAAAACCACCACGGACCGCAGCACTTCGCCGCGCTCCATCTTGTGGAAGGCCTCTTCGACCGAGTCGAGCGAAATGGTCTCGGTGACGAACTTGTCCAGCGGCAGACGGCCCTGCTGGTGCAGCGCGACCAGCATCGGGAAGTCG
>JANOYI010000379.1:0-2634 GCA_031428795.1 Ilumatobacteraceae bacterium
CCGCTGCCGGTGGGAGCGCAGACCAGCGTGTGCTGGCCACTTCGAATGGCGGGCCAGCCGAGAATCTGCGGTGGTGTGGGCGCCGGAAACGAGGCCGCGAACCACTCGCGCACCGCAGGCGAGAAGCCTTCCAGCACCGAGTGATCAGCCATAGGTGAAGGCTACGCCAGACGTGTGACAAGGTCGCATGGTGCGGTGCGAGTGCCACGACATCAGTGCGAGTGCCACGACATCAGTGCGAGTGCCAGCGAGCCATGCGAGTGGGTACTCGCACCCCGGGGTAAGAGTACCCACTCGCATGCCGGCCACGCACTCGTACTGGTGTCGAGGCACTCGCATTGGTCGGGCCTTCGGGGCGCGACGGGCAACATCCGCGCGCGGGTCGTAGGCTCCCGCGATGCAGCGGTGGCAGGCACTGGCTCGGCGAATCAACTGGTACCGCGTCGCGCCGCTGCTGCTCGTGGTCGTCCTTGCCGCCAGCGTTGCCTCGCCGCTCGACGGGTCGAAGAGCGTCGTTGGCACCGCTGCCGCCACCACTACCTCGTCCGAATTCCAGTCGTCGCCCCCCTCAGCGGTCACGACACACACCAGCCTCACGACACACACCAGCCGCACGACACCGATCGACGTCTCCGCCGACACCGCCTCACCGGTGACTACCGAACTCCCGCTTGCGACCACGCTGCCCCCGGTCGCTCCTCCCTCCGAGCCGCCACCGGACGTTGCTCGCACGATCCCTGGTGCAACGCCCGCGGCGCCACCTCCCGCTGCACCGGCACCGCCGTGGGCGTTCTCGATCAAGACGACTTCGGCTGGTTACATCAGCACCGACGTCGGCTGCGCGAGCGGAACCGGCGCCGGCGCTCTCGACGCATTCTTCGCTGCCCGCGCTGGCCCGCTGATGGGCGCCGACTACCAGCACGTGGTTGCCTTGGGGGGCAATCGGTACGCATGGTTCTTCCAAGATGCGTTCATCGATCCGTCGGGCGCCGCCACCCGCCTCGATCAGTCGTTCTTCGCCCACAACCTGTTGCTGATCCAAGACGGCAAGTGCTTCACCATGCTGCACCGCGGCACCTCGGCAAAGCCCACTTCGTTCGAACCAGGCAACGGTGAGAAGCCCTCCAGCAAATGGTTCTGGCCGATGGGTGCCGAGACCAGCGGCGGACAGGTGAAGATGTTCTGGGCCGAGATGGCGAAGGACCCGTACGAGCCCGGCCCCGGCGACGGACTGGGTTGGCACCCGGCTCGACTGTGGTTGGCGACATACGAAGCCAACACCATGAAACGACTGTCGTTCGGGCCGGCACCGAACAGCGGCGTCAACCCGATGTACGGCTACGCAGTTGCCAATGACGGCAACTACACGTACCTGTTCGGCAACACCTTCGAGCAGAACCTCGTTCGAGAGGGCGGCTTCTTCGGCGGTCGGCATTCGGCGACCGCGATGTACCTCGCCCGCGTGCCGCTGGGCCAGCTGAACGCGACGCCCGAATACCGCACTGCGGACAACTGGTCATCGAACGCTGGTGACGCCCGGCCATTTGTTCAACGTTATTGGGCGGAGAACCCCATGCAGCCTCGATACATCGACGGACAGTGGGTGGCCGCAACCAAAGTCGACGGCTATTGGGGTGACCAGCTGGTTGTCGAAGTCGCCCGTCACCCGTGGGGGCCATGGACCACCACCGAGTTCCGCGGTTTGTCACCCCGCGGCGGCGACCCGCTGATGAACACGTATCACGCGCACCTGTTGCCCTATCGGTCCAGCAGCGGCTCCCTGATCGTCACCGTGTCTCAGAACGCACGCCAGATGAAGGCAGATGCATTCCCACACCCTGAGCGTTACCGCGTGGCCGTCTTCACCAGTAGCTGGTCGACACCGCCCGCCGAACCGCCACCCACCACGACGACCACCAGTACCACCACGACTACGACGAGTACCACGATCGTGAGCACGCCGACCTCCAGCTCGACGATTCCGACGACAACCACGTCGACGACAACCACGTCGACGACAACCACGTCGACAACAACCACCACCAGCTCTACGACGACCACGTCCTCCACCATTCCAACGACCACCACAACCTCCACCACCAGCACTTCCCCAACAACAACCGTCACTCCCTGACGAAATGGTCGTGTGTGCGCTTGTGCGCCGCCAGACTCATGAGTCCTCATGAGCGACCGTGTCCAACTCCGTCCGTGGCAGCGCGCCGCGTTCGACAAGTTCGCGGCCAGCGAGCGATCCGACTTTCTGGCCGTGGCAACGCCCGGGGCGGGCAAGACCACGTTCGCTCTCGCCTGCGCCAGATGGGCGCTTGCACAGCAGCGGCGGCGCATCGTCGTGGTCGCTCCCACCACCCATCTCAAGACCCAGTGGGTCCAGGCGGCGCACCGCATGGGTCTGCACCTCGACCACACCTGGTCGCCTGCCGATGGTGTCGCCAAAGACGTCCACGGCATCGTCACCACGTACCAGCAGGTCAGCACCGCCGACACGGCAAAGAAGTTGCGAGGCCTCTCCAACGACGCCTTCGTGATCCTCGACGAGGTGCACCACGCCGGCGATGAACGGGCGTGGGGCGACGGCGTGCGCACCGCATTCGAGTTGGCCAACCGTCGGCTCAG
>JANOYI010000380.1:0-7481 GCA_031428795.1 Ilumatobacteraceae bacterium
GACCGGCTTGATCCGCTCGCTGGAAGACACCGGCGAGGAACCATGGCGGATCGGGGTCGGTCGCCCCGGCCGCGGGTCTGGCGGCGTGGTCCGCTCTTACAGTGAAGCCTGCCAGTCGCTCGAGCTCGCCAGTCGGCTGGCAGCAACGAGCAGCGCCATGTACTCGGATGTGGCGGTCTGGCGATCGACGACCGGCCGGAGAGACCACTTCGGAGTGGTGGGAGTCCCGGGTCGGATGCAGTCCGGTAGTCTTCGGACACAAGGGCAGCGCGTGCGGAGTGGAGCAGCGAAGTGACAGATGAGAGCGCAGCGGGACCGGCCGACCCGGCCGTGGCATTTGACAATCTTGCGCAGGCGTCCACAGATGCCCGCTGGCTCGTGGAGTGCCTCATCGAGGTGCTCCAGGAAACTGGAGATGCCGAGGCCGCCGACACACTGCCGTGGACGAGCGCAGCGGAAGCAGTTCAGCTTCCGCTGACCACTGAGCGGACGGTGCAGGCGCAGTCGATCGCGTTCCAGCTGTTGAACCTGGCTGAGGAGAACGCAGCCGCTCAGCGGCGCCGGGCCGAGCCTCCTTCGCTTGCGCCAGGATCTTGGGGCCAATTGCTGGGCGACCTGCAGCGACGCGGGCTGGGCGCTACGGAGCTGGCGGCTGCGTTGGCCGAGGTTCGTGTCGAGCCCGTGTTCACGGCTCATCCGACTGAGGCGAAGCGGGCGACCGTCCTCGAGTGTTACCGGGAGCTGTACCTCTTGCTCGGCCGGCGCGCTGATCCCATGGCGGGTCCTCAAGAACGACTCGCACTGCGCGACGACGTGAAGGTGCTGCTCGAGCGGCTCTGGCGCACCGGCGACATCTTCCTCGAGAAACCCGATGTCTCCTCCGAGCTTCGTAACGTGATCCATTACTTGCGAAATGTTCTTCCCGCAGCGCTCGGCGGGCTCGATCGGGGACTGCGGCAGGCTTGGTCGGGTCTCGGCTTCGAGCCAGGGCTGCTCGAGAGCCACGAGGCACTTCCTGCGGTGTCGTTCGGGACCTGGGTGGGCGGCGATCGAGATGGTCATCCGCTCGTCACGGCAGCAGTCACGAACAATGCCCTGCGCGAACTGCGAACCAACGCTGTTGCCCTCCTGCGTGGACAGCTCACGGGCCTTGCCGCCCGGCTGAGCCTCTCCGATCAGATCCAGGTGGCGCCGCCGAATCTGACGGCCCGCATCGTCGAGCTCGGCGCCGCACTGGGCCAGCGCGGCCAAGCGGCCATCGCGAGGAACCCGAACGAGCCGTGGCGCCAACTCCTCAACCTGATGAAGGCGAGCCTGCCCGACAGCGAGCGGTCCGAGTCGTACCCGGCCCGTCCGGTGGCGCTCCGCTGCGTCGGGCCGGACGAACTCGCCGCCGACCTGCAACTGCTGCACGATTCCATGGTCACCGTCGGTGCGGGTCGGCTCGCCGCGGCCGATGTCACGCCGGTGCAACGGTTGGTCGCCACCTTCGGATTCCACCTCGCGGTGCTGGACGTTCGGCAGAACAGCGCGTTCCACGACCGCGCCGTCGCCCAACTGCTCACGGCCGCCGGCCTCGACGGCGCCGACTTCCCGGACTGGGGCGAGGCTCGGCGGCTCCAGTTCCTCAACGACGAGTTGCGCTCGTTGAAGCCACTCACCCAACCCGACGCCGAACTCGGGCCCGAAGCCAATGCTGTGCTGTCGTGCTATCGGGAGCTTCTGCAGTATCACCGCTCCTTCGGCCCCAGCGGCCTCGGCTCGCTGATCGTGAGCATGACCCGAAACCTGTCCGATCTTCTGGTCGTCTACCTGCTCGAGCGCGAGGCGGGTCTGCTGGTCGACGAGGGGCTCGGCACAGCGAGCCTGCTCCCCGTGGTCCCGCTGTTCGAGACGATCGACGATCTCCAGCGCAGTCCTGAGGTCATGGCCACGTTCCTCGATCATCCGGTGACCGAGCGAAGCCTGGCGATGGAACACTCCACCAGGGGAGCACGCGAACCCGTCCAGCAGGTCATGGTCGGCTACAGCGACAGCAATAAGGACGGAGGTATCGGCGCCAGCCTGTGGGCCGTTTACCGGGCCCAACAGAGGCTGGCGAAGGTCGGTCAGGACCGCGGCATAAGGATCCGGTTCTTCCACGGTCGCGGCGGCAGCGTGAGCAGGGGTGCTGGGCCGACGAGCCGTTTCATCCGGGCTCTGCCCGGTGACGCGCTCGGCGGCGATCTCCGCCTCACCGAACAAGGGGAGACGATCGCCCAGAAGTACGCGAACGAGAACACGGCGGTCCACAACCTCGAACTCCTGGTCGCTGGTGTCGTCGGCGCCCATGCCACGCACCGCAGGACTCCGGAGCCGTCGCACCGTCTCGAACCGGTGCTCGAACGAGTGGCCGAGACGAGCCGTCGCGCCTACCAGGATCTCACGACGTCTGCCGGGTTCATCACCTTCTTCCGACAGGCGACCCCCATCGACGTGATCGAGCAGACCAGGATCGGTTCGCGACCTGCTCGACGAACCGGACAAGCAACACTCGCCGATCTTCGTGCGATCCCCTGGGTGTTCAGCTGGAGCCAGGCCCGCTTCTACATCTCCGGCTGGTACGGCCTCGGCACCGCTCTCGAGACGCTCCACGACACCGACCCAGCGTCGTTCAATTCGCTCGTCAAGGATCATGTCCGATGGACGACGCTGCACTACATCGTGAGCAACGCGGCCACCAGTATCGCAACCTCCGACATCGAGGTCATGCACGCGTACGCCCGCCTCGTCGAGGACCCGGAAATCAGGGACACGATCCTTGAACGGATCCTCACCGAGCGTCGCCGCACCATCACTCAACTCGAGCGCATTTACGGCGGACCCTTGGCCGAGCGTCGGCCCCACATCAGTCGCAGCCTCGGCTTGCGCAACGAAGGCCTCCTCGGCCTGCACCACCACCAGATCCGGCTGCTTCAAGACTGGCGTTGCTGCCTCCGCCAGAACGAACCAGACAGCGCGGCGCCGTTGCTGGACCACCTCCTGCTGACAGTGAACGCAATTGCGAGTGGGCTTCGAACCACAGGGTGAATGCCGGGAGTTGTGTTGACCAACGACTCATCGTTGTCGACCTGCACACGGGAGCCGATCACGGCAACCTGCATGCTGACGGGGCAGCTGGTGGGCGTTTCCGCCAGCGAAGGGACGAGACTAGGTCGATGAGTAGTGAAACGGATTCGCCCGATGTCGGTTTCGAGGGTTGGCATTGCCTGGCCGCAGCTGAGGTCGCGGCTCGGCTCGGGGTGGATCCGCTCGTCGGCCTGCCGGTGTCTGAGGCTGTCTCCCGTTTGGATGCTCTCGGCCCGAACCGGCTGCCTCGAGGCCAGCAACGATCGTCGTTTCGGGCGTTCGTCGATCAGTTCCGCAGTTTTCTTGTGGCGGTCCTTGTCGGCGCCGCGGTGCTCGCCGCGATCGTCGGCGATGTCAAGGACGTCATCGTCATCAGCGTGGTTGTGCTGTTCAACGCCGTGCTCGGGTTCCTGCAGGAGCACCGGGCCGAATCGAGTCTGGCTGCACTGGAGCGGATGCTGGTCACCCGGGCCCGCGTGCGTCGCGACGGTGTCATCATCGAGGTCAACGCCGAGGAGTTGGTGCCAGGTGATGTCGTCGTGATCGACGCCGGCGACCGAGTGCCCGCTGACGGCCGATGGTTCGTGACAGTCGATCTGCAACTTGATGAATCGGCGTTCACGGGCGAATCGTTGCCGGTCACCAAATACGACGCGGCGATGCTCGACGAGGACGCAACGTTGGCCGACCGACGATGTATGGGGTTCATGAACACGACCGTCACCCGTGGCCGCGGCGAACTCGTTGTCACCGGCACGGGCGCCGACACCGAGATCGGGCGGCTGGCAACGATGCTCAACGCGGCCGAAACGCCACCCACCCCGCTGCAACGCGAGATCGCGCATCTCGGCCGCCGACTGACGCTGGTCGCCGCGCTCGCCGTCGCGCTGGTCGTGGTGCTCGACATCATTCGCGGTGTGGCGGTCGAGGACATGTTGTTGAACGCAGTCGCGTTGGCGGTGGCCGCGATCCCCGAAGGGTTGCCGGCGGTTTTGACCGTGACCCTGGCCGTCGGCACCAGCCAGCTCGCCAAACGGCAGGCAATCGTCAAACGACTCGCTTCGGTGGAAACTCTCGGCGCGACCACGGTGATCTGCAGCGACAAGACCGGCACCCTCACCGTCAACCAGATGACCGCCCGTCAGGTCCACGCCGGCGCCTGTTGGTTCTCGGTGAACGGCGAAGGATATGCCACCAGCGGAGCGATTCGCCCTGATCAGGACGACCATGCCGCCGACTTGGAACGCCTGTTGACAGTGTGCACGTTGTGCAACGACGCCTCCGTCAGCGACGGCGCAGCGGTGGGTGATCCGACCGAAGCAGCGTTGGTGGTGCTCGCGATCAAAGGTGGCGTTGACGTGTTCGGCGAGCGGACTCGTCGGCCGAGGTTGGGGGAGGTGCCGTTCGATTCGGCCGCGAAGTACATGGCGACGTTCCACGATGCCGGTGACTTCATCGATGTCTACGTCAAGGGCGCTCCGGACGTGCTGTTGACCCACTGCACCAGTACGGCCGCCGGCGATGGGACGTGCGCGCCGCTCGACCCATCTGGGCGCGATGTGACCCTCGCTGCGAACGACGTCCTCGGCGAGCGCGGGTTGCGGGTCCTCGCGGTTGCGTCGCGTCGCATCTCCCGTTCGGCGTGGGACCTGAACACGAACCCTCGCACCCACATCGAACAGCTTTGTTTCGAAGGGCTCGTGGGTTTGGCGGACCCACCCCGCCCCGAGGCCCGGTTGGCGATCGAACGATGCCAAAGCGCCGGGATCCAGGTGAAGATGATCACCGGCGACCACGCCGCCACCGCTCGCACGATTGCCACCGAGCTCGGCATCACGGGCGAGGTGATCACCGGACGAGAACTCGATCAGCTCACTGTCGACGAGCTCGCTGCCCGCATCGAAGGCATCGGCGTCTTCGCCCGAGTCGCGCCCGAACACAAAGTCGCCATCGTCGAAGCACTCCAAGGACTCAACCATGTGGTGGCCATGACCGGCGACGGAGTCAACGACGCCCCCGCCCTCAAACGAGCCGACATCGGCGTCGCGATGGGCATCACCGGCACCGAGGTGTCCAAGGAAGCAGCCACCATGGTGCTCACCGACGACAACTTCGCAACCATCGTCAACGCCGTCGAAGGCGGACGCACGATCTACGACAACATCATCAAGTTCGTCACCTTCCAACTGTCCACCAACATCGGCGCAATCTTGACCATCGTTGCCGCGTCATTGTTGAACTGGCCAGACGACGGACGAGCGTTCTTCGCGCCGATCGCCATCTTGTGGGTGAACATCATCATGGACGGCCCGCCCGCGATGGCGCTCGGTGTCGATCCCCCTGGGCCAGGGACGATGACTCGACCACCACGGCCACCGGACAGCCGGATCCTGACGATGCGGCGCCTGGTCCGCCTCGGTGGCTACGGCACGATCATGACCGCCGGCACCCTCTCTGCGTACCGTCTCACCGTCGGATCAGGACCCGTCAGCGAGACCGACGCCACCCGCGGGACCGTCGTTGCGCTCACGGCCTTCGTGTTCTTCCAGCTGTTCAACCTTCAGAACGCCCGCTTCCCCGACCACTCCGCCCTGCGCCGGCACGCGATCACCAACTGGCGGCTGTGGGCCGCGTCCGGGTCGGTCCTTGTCCTCCAGGTCGGGGCGATGACCGTCGACCGCATCCAACCACTGTTCACCGGGCGAGACGCCGCCGTCCAGCTCAGCCCGAGGGACTGGGCGGTCGCGATCGCCGCCGCGACCCCGATTCTCATCGTCGAGGAACTTCGCAAGTTCCTGGACGCGAGGAACCGTCGTATCTGACTACTTCAAAGCGATCGGCTGGTGCCTCGCGGTCGTGACCTTCGGCCCTGTCAGGCGACCAACGATGGTGGAAGACTCGAACATGTGTCCAGACCGAACGCTGCCACCAGCGTGCACCGGCCTCGACACCAAGGAGCATCCTCATGAACGACCCCCGTACCCTGGTCTTCGGTGACGACGGCTCACCAGCCGCCGACGTCGCCTGGTTGTTCGTCAACAATCATCGCTGGCCAGGCTGGCGTCTCGAAGTCGTCGCGGCCCACATGCCCGAGATTCCGGGGAAGGCATTCCCGAGGGTCGACGCCGAACTCCACGCCTGGAACCCCCCGCAGTCGCGCAAGGTCTTCGCCGAAGCCCAATTCGCCCAGGTAGTCGAGCTCACCGCTGAAGCCGACCCGCGACTCGTGCTCTCCCGCCAAAGTGATCTCCTCGTCATCGGACCGCGTGGGCCTGGGCTGCTGAAGGCACTGCACCTCGGCGGCACCGCAGACTGGCTGCTCCTTCACCCGCCGGCCCCGCTCCTCATCGCCCGCCACGGCCATACCGTGCGCAGCGTCGTCCTCTGCGTAGACGGCTCCCCTCACGTCGACAGGGTCACCAGAGTGCTAGCCGAGCTGCCATGGGCCGATCAGCTCGCAGTCACCATCCTGGCCGTCGACGACCATCGGATCGATGTCGACACCGCGACCGGCAACGCTCGCAAGCGACTCGAAGCGGTCGGCGCAACCGTCAAAGTCTGCGTCGACAGCGGCAAACCAACCGCGATCATCCACCGTCACCTAGCCGATGCCCCACCCGACCTCGTGGCACTCGGCACCCGCGGTCTCACGGGCCTGCGCCACCTACGCCTCGGATCGACAGCCAGCGCGGTCGCCCGAACTTCGACATGTTCGGTTCTCATCGCTTGCGACGAGGACGAGTACGCCCGCACGATCGAGACCGACCGTTAGTTCACCTGCGGCCACGCAGCCACGCAGCCATGTTCGACGCGTCCATCACCAAATCGGTAGTCATCGTCGATGCGACGCATTCCCATGATCCGACCGTCAACGCCGTGTTGGGCACGACCGCGGAACCTGTGTATTACGAAGTGCGTGGCGACGGACCAGGCGTGCTGCTGGGCATGCCCAGTTGAAGGCGATCTACTGGTCCGCCGCCGTGCCTTTGCGACTTTCGAGGTTTCTGGTAGACACGCCCGTTGATGGTGTTGCGAACGGTGCTGCTGGTCGAGTCTCGAGCGCCAATGAGCTTGATCGTCGCAGTCGGGCAGCGACTCAGGGGCTGCGGTCCTCCCAGTCGACCCAATCGACACCCGTCGCGTTCACGTAGGCATGCACGCCTTCCCCGGTCGTCCGGGCGAATTGGTCGGCACCGATCAAGTCAACGAGCCCGTATGCCTGCATGCGTTCTCGGACGTGTCCCTTCAGCTCGGCGAACCGGAGAACAGCACCTCGCTGCGCCAAGTCGCGCAGCAGCTCGGCGATTGCGTCGGCCGCCGTCGAGTCGACGTCGGTGATCGGTTCGGCGGTCACGAGCACGACACGAATCGGT
>JANOYI010000381.1:0-2369 GCA_031428795.1 Ilumatobacteraceae bacterium
GCCATCGTCGCCGCCATCGACGAAGCCGGCTTCGAAGTCGCGACGGCCAGCTGAACCCCATGTCTCCCGTTGCCAGTCGCCTTGGCGCGTTCACGCTGTTGCTGGCCGGCACCTTCGGTACGGCCTACGCGGTCGGCGAGATGCTGCCCGGCCACTCGCACACGGACACGGACACCGATGACCACTCCGACGACGAACACTCGCACGACCAGAGTGTCGTGATCGCATGAGGATGACCGCATGAGCACCGACCTAGAGCACGCCACGACACTCGACCTCGAGCTCACCGGCATGACGTGCGCGGCCTGCGCCAACCGCATCGAGAAGAAGCTCAATCGTCTCGACGGCGTGACCGCCACGGTCAACTACGCGACCGAGAAGGCGAACGTGTCGTTCGACCCTTCGGTCGCTTCGCCGGACGCGTTGATCGCCGCCGTCGAATCCATCGGCTACGGCGCGTTGCTGCCCGCACCTGTCGGCGAGGAACGAGCCGACCCGGCGCTGGCCCGCATCGCTGATCTTCAACGGCGGCTCATCGTCGCCATCGCACTCGGTGTGCCGGTGCTACTGATCTCGATGATTCCCGCACTCCAGTTCCGCAGCTGGCAGTGGGTCGTGCTCGTGCTGGCCACACCGGTGACGATTTGGTCGGCCTGGCCGTTCCACATCACCGCCTGGAAGAACCTGCGCCAAGCCGAGGCCAGCATGGACACGCTCGTCTCGGTAGGCGTGTTGGCCGCCTACGGCTGGAGTTCGTATGCCCTGCTGGCCACTCCCGCCGGCGACCTGGGAATGACCATGCCGATGTCGTTGGTGCCAACGCGCGGCGACAGCCATCATCTCTACTTCGAAGTTGCCAGCACCACAGTCGCGTTGATCCTCGCCGGCCGCTGGTTCGAAGCCCGCTCGAAGCGTCGCGCGGGTAGCGCGCTGCGAGCACTGCTCGCCCTCGGCGCCGACACCGCCAACGTGCTCCAGATCGACGGCAGCGAGTTGAATCGGCCGTCCAGCACACTGCGCGTCGGCGACCGGTTCGTCGTTCGGCCCGGCGAGCGCATTGCCACTGACGGCGTCGTCGAAGACGGTGCGGCTGCAGTTGATATGAGCCTGGTCACCGGCGAAAGCGTGCCGGCTGAGGTCACTGCCGGCAGCCACGTCACCGGCGCCACCATCGCCACCAACGGTCGATTGGTCGTTCGCGCCACACGGGTCGGGGCCGACACAGCGCTCGCCCAGATGGCGCGCCTGGTCGAAGCGGCGCAGACCGGTAAGGCGCCGGTCCAACGTCTGGCCGACCGGGTTGCCGGCGTGTTCGTGCCGATCGTCATCGTGCTCGCCGCAGCCACGCTCGGTTTCTGGTTCGCCCGCACCGGCAGCCTCTCGCAAGCAATGGCCCCCGCCGTTGCCGTCCTCATCATCGCCTGTCCCTGCGCACTCGGCTTGGCCACACCGACCGCACTGCTCGTCGGCACGGGCCGCGGCGCACAGTTGGGCATTCTGATCAAGGGTCCCGAGATCCTGGAGAGCACCCGCCGCGTCGACACGATCGTGCTCGACAAGACCGGCACCGTCACCACCGGCGTGATGGACGTAGTGCGGGTCGACGCATTTCCGCACGCAGGTCTGCCCGCCACCGACGACGAGGTACTGCGCCTTGCTGCCGCCGTCGAACTCGGCAGCGAGCATCCAATTGCAGCCGCCATCGTCCGGGCAGCGCGACGCGACGGCGGCACCATCGAAGCCGCGACCGACTTCGTCTCACTCGCCGGTGTCGGCGCCCGGGCCACCGTCGGTGGTCGAACCGTAGAAGTTGGTCGCGCCGCTGCCGACGAGGTGCCCATGGATGCGCAGGCCCTCACTGTCGTCTCCGTGCGAGCCGACGGCCAACTGCTCGGCACCATCGCCGTAGCCGACACGGTGAAGGTCACCAGCGCTGACGCAATTGTGCGGCTGCGCGAGTTGGGTCTGCGCCCCATCCTTCTCACCGGCGACAATGCGGCAACCGCCAGCGCAGTCGCAGCCCAGGTGGGCATCGACGCCAGCGACGTGATCGCCGGAGTGATGCCTGCGCAAAAGGTTGCCGAGGTGCAGCGGCTGCAGGCAGAGGGCCGAGTGGTTGCGATGGTTGGCGACGGTGTCAACGACGCTGCCGCGCTCGCACAGGCCGACCTCGGCATCGCGATGGGCACCGGCACCGACGTGGCCATCGAGGCCAGCGACCTGACACTGGTTCGAGCCGACCTGCACGCCACCGCCGACGCGATCGAGCTGAGCCGACGCACGCTGTCCGTCATCAAGGGCAACCTGTTCTGGGCGTTCGCCTACAACGTTGCCGCTATCCCGCTGGCAATGTCGTGGCTGCTGTCCCC
>JANOYI010000382.1:0-1885 GCA_031428795.1 Ilumatobacteraceae bacterium
GCAGATTCGTGCCGCCGTGCTTGCCCGCCGGCCGGTGGATGCCCGTGAAAGAGACTCGGTCGCCTCCTTTGTCCGCCTGGTCGATGCGTTGGATCAACCGTTCTCGGAAGCGGCCAACAAGGTGCACGTCACTGCCTCGGCCATCGTGGTGACCGATGATCGTCGGCGGGTACTCCTGCATCTCCACAAGCGGCTCGACAAGTGGCTGCAACCCGGTGGTCATATTGACGCCGACGAACTGCCGTGGGAGGCCGCCGTGCGCGAGGCCCGTGAGGAGACGGGTGTCCCGGCGCAGCTCGTGGGCACCGTGAGCGACAGTGGGCCCGAACTCCTGCATGTCGACGTGCACGCCGGCCCCAAGGGGCACACGCATCTCGATGTGCGCTACTTGGTCGAATCGCCGATGGTGACGCCCACTCCACCACGCGGCGAGAGTCAGGACGTGAAGTGGTTCCTGTGGCACAACGCGGTCGACATCGCCGACCCCGGCCTGGAGGGCATCCTGCGTGCCGTGCAGCCAGGCGATGCCCGTATCCGCGTCGCCCGCCACACGGATGCAGTCGATTGCGCGACGGTCTATCTGCGGTCACGTGCCTTCGCACTGCCGACCGTGCCGCTGGTGCACCCGGATCGCGAGGTGCGCCGCTGGATGGCCGACGAAGTCGTCGGCCGCGCAGACATGTGGGTGGCCGAGGTGGACGGCACGATCGTCGCCCTGATGGTGCTGGATACCGCCGGGCGCGGCCAGGGCTGGATCGAACACCTCTACCTCGACCCGGCGTGGATGGGCCGCGGGCTCGGGGACAAGTTCGTGCAGTTGGCGAAGGAGCGTTCGGCGGAGGGTCTGCAGCTGTGGACGTTCCAGGTCAACGAACCAGCCCGGCGCTTCTACGAGCGGCACGGTTTCGTGGCTGAAGAACTGACCGACGGCGCCGGCAACGAAGAGCGCGCCCCCGACGTCCGCTACGTCTGGCGCCCCTGAGCTTTCCTCACGTCGCCGCTGCCGAGTGTGACGAAGAGCACGCGAAGGGCGATTGCTGTCCGCTCAGACGCGATATATCGTGATCGCACACAACAGGTCGAGTGCAAGGAGAATTCATGATGCGACCACGATTCAAAGACGGCCATCCCGGCCACACACACGAACATTCAGACGAGCGAGATCGCGGCGGTCGCCGCGACCGTGGCGAGTTCGGCTTCGGCCGTCACGGCGGTCCTCCGCACCGAGGCGGTCCTCGTCGGACACGTCGAGGCGATATCCGTCTTGCTCTGCTCAGCGGTCTCACCGATGGCCCGGCGCACGGCTACGAGTTGATCCAACGCCTCTCGGACCGCAGTGGCGGCCGTTGGAAGCCCAGCCCTGGCTCGGTGTACCCAACGCTGCAGATGCTGGAGGAAGCGGGTTTCGCCTCGTCAAGCCAGCAAGAGGACAAGCGGGTGTACGCCATCACCGAGGCCGGCCAGGCCGAGCTGACGACCAAATTGGCGCAAGCCGACGGCCCGATGCCGTGGATGGACGATTCTGCTGGCGGCCACGACGATCTGCGCAAGGCCGTCGGCCAGCTGGTCATGGCGGCCAAGCAGGTGGGGATGACCGCCAATCAGACCCACATCGAAACTGCCGCCGGTATCGTCAACGACGCTCGCCGCAAGCTGTACCAACTGCTCGCCGAAGCCTGACTCCCATCTGAATCCTCGAACCTGTCGCGGGTCTGACCACCAAGAATGGTGGCCGGCACCGCGACAGGTTCGCGTCTCGGATCGGTTCACAATCGCACGTGTCACACCGTGACCTCGGTGTGATCCGGTAGCGCCGCGACACGTGCGATTGTGAACGGTTGGCAGGGTCAGTTGCGGTATTTGTCGGCGGGGACGCTGACGAAGA
>JANOYI010000383.1:0-16839 GCA_031428795.1 Ilumatobacteraceae bacterium
CGGTGAGCTCGACGGACTTCACGTTGACCTCATCCGCGATCAGGTCGCTGAACGCTGCCAGCCGCTGTGCGCCCGCTACGGCGATGCGCAGCGATGCCAACGGCTGTCGCACGCGTCGCTGATGCGCCTTGCGCAGGCGCAAGGTGCTGCTGCACACATCGCGGGCGAGGTCCATTGACTCGACGAGCTCAGCATCGGCCGGTACCGACGCCGCGTCCGGCCAATCGGTGAGATGCACGCTGCGTTCACCGGTGAGCGCCTTGTAGACCGCCTCGGTGGTCAGCGGAAGCAGCGGCGCCAGGGCGCGGCACAGCAGCGCGAGCACGGTGTGTAGCGTGTCGATGGCGTCCTGGTCACCGGCCCAGAAACGATCGCGACTGCGGCGCACGTACCAGTTGGTCAGCGCGTCGAGGAAACTGCGGACAGCTCCGCATGCTGCGAACAGGTCGTAGTCATCGAGGGTCGCGGTCAACGTGACCAGCAGGTCGTGGGTCTTCGCCAGGATGTAGCGATCGAGCACGTCGGTACTGTCCGTGCGGAACGTGCCCTGCGTGCCCGCCGCATTGGCGTAGAGCGACAGAAAATACCAGCTGTTCCAGATCGGCAAGATGACCTGGCGAACAGTGTCGCGGATTCCATCTTCCGTCACGACGAGATCGGTGCCACGCAGGATCGGCGAGCCGAGCAGATACCAGCGCATGGCATCACTGCCGTAGTTGTCGAACACCATCATCGGGTCCGGGTAGTTCTGCAGACTCTTCGACATCTTCTGACCGTCGTCGCCGAGCACGATGCCATGGCTGACGCAGGTGTTGAAGCTCGGGCGATCGAACAGCGCGGTTGCCAACACGTGGAGCGTGTAGAACCAGCCGCGGGTCTGGCCGATGTACTCGACGATGAAGTCGCCTGGGTAATGGCTCTCGAACCACTCGGCGTTCTCGAACGGGTAGTGCACCTGCGCGAACGGCATGCTGCCGCTCTCGAACCAACAGTCCAGCACTTCGGGCACGCGACGCATCATCGACATGCCGGTGGGGTCGTCGGGGTTCGGGCGAACCAAGTCGTCCACGTACGGGCGGTGCAGGTCGGTGACTTCGACACCGAAGTCGTTCTGCAATTGCTCGATGCTGCCGTACACGTCGAGGCGCGGGTACTCCGGGTTGTCGCTGCGCCAGACCGGGATGGGCGAGCCCCAGAATCGGTTGCGGCTGATGCTCCAGTCGCGAGCGTTTGCCAACCATTTTCCGAAGCTGCCCTCCTTGATGTGCTCGGGCACCCAACGGATCTGTTGGTTGAGTTCAACCATCCGGTCTCGGAATGCAGTCACCTGAACGAACCAGGAGCTGATGGCGCGGTAGACCAGCGGCTCGGCGCATCGCCAGCAGTGCGGGTAGCTGTGCTGATAACTGTCGTGGCGAACTACCACTCCCCTGCTCTTCAGTTCCTTGACCACGAGCGGGTTGGCGTCGAAGACGTGAACGTGCGCCCACGGCGCAACTTCGGCGGTGTAGCGGCCGTGTTCGTCCATCGGACATATGGTTGGGATTCCAACCGCGTTGCAGACGTTCTGGTCGTCCTCACCGAACCCAGGGGCCAGGTGGACAACGCCGGTGCCATCTTCGGTACTGACGAAGTCGGCGGCCAGCACATGGAACGCGTTGGGGGTATCGGAGAAGAAGTCGAAGAGCGGTGTGTAGCGCCGGCCGACAAGGTCGGCACCCTTCAGCGAACCGACCTGCGTGGCGCCAGAGAGTTCTTTCTCGTATGACGCCAGCCGTGACTCGGCAAGGATGTAGCGCTGCGCTGCGCCGTCGACGACTTCTTCCATGACCGCGTAGTCGATGTCGGGGCCGACTGCCAGCGCAAGGTTGCTGGGCAGCGTCCACGGGGTGGTGGTCCAGGCCAGGATCTGCTCGCCGGTTTCCAGGTGGAACTGCACCGTCAGCGCAGGGTCTTGCCGGTCGCGATACACGTCGTCCATGCGTGTTTCGGTGTTGCTCAGCGGTGTTTCGCAACGCCAGCAGTAGGCCAGCACCCGGAAGCCTTCGTAGATGAGGCCCTTGTCCCACAGGGTCTTGAACGCCCACATGACGCTCTCCATGTAGGACGTGTCCAGCGTCTTGTAGTCGTTCTCGAAGTCGACCCAACGGGCCTGGCGGGTGACGTAGCGGTGCCAGTCGTCGGTGAAGCGCAGCACGCTGGTGCGGCATGCGTCGTTGAACTTGTCGACACCGAACTTGGTGATGGCAGGGTGGCCGCTGATGCCCAGCTCCTTCTCGACGACGACCTCAGCTGGCAGACCGTGGCAGTCCCACCCGAAGCGGCGCTGCACTTGCTTGCCGCGCATCGTCTGGTAGCGCGGAACTGCATCCTTCACGAAGCCAGTGAGCAGGTGACCGTAGTGGGGCAGCCCATTCGCGAATGGGGGGCCGTCGTAGAACACGTACTCGTCGGCGTCGCTGCGGGCGTCGATGGACGCCTCGAAGGTCTTGTCGCCGTCCCAGAAGGCGAGCACCTCGCGTTCCACGGCGGGAAACGACGGTTGAGATTGAACAGTGGGGTACGTCACGAGTGGCTCCTGTGTGGATTGCACAGGGACGAGCCGACCAGCCCGCGGTACCACCCTGCTTGCCTCGATTCGAACCCGGGGTTCGGTCGCGACCACTCGAACTACACCAGCGATATCGGGCTGAACCCGTTCGGTTCTACTGGGCGTGGCGACCGCTGGCCGACGCGCTGTTCTTCCGAAGGCTCGGAGGTGATTGCCTCGTCAACGCCGTTCACACTCTACCGTTGCATGCCGTGCCCTTTGTGTCGACTTAACTCGACGCGCTCAGCGAGGTTGGTCGCCGCCGCTTTGGAAGGTGTCGGACCGGTCAACGGGCGCGGGTGTGATCAGCACCTGGTCGGTGACGTCGCCGAGCTCGAGCGAGACCTGTGCCGCCCGGGTGCTGGCGACTTCCTCGTCGAGCAGTCGCCAGACGTCGTCCTGGGCGTCGGTGTCGCCCGACATCGCGAGTGCGCTGAGCCCAGCGGCGCGATCAGCGCCCTGAGGTGACAATCTCGACGGGGCGAAGTCGGAGATTGCGCCTTCGTTGTCGTCGTCGCGATCGTCATCGTCGTCATCGTCATCGTCATCGTCATCGTCGTCCGTAGCTGCCTCGAGCGGTTGCGCGACGGGTGCGGCCGTTTCGACGGCTGCTGGTGCGATGGCGGCAGCAGCGGCCGCCGCTGGCGCCGAAGGCAGAGGTTCCGCTGATGCCGAGAGGAGCGGACGACGCATATCGCCCATGCCGCCGGGTACGCGGTCCACGAGTTCCTGCAGTTGCACAGCCGCATCGCGCAGGCGCTCGCGTTGGACTTGCAGATACTGCTCCAGATGGTCGACGTCACCCAGCAAGAAGTCGCGTCGGGCCAGCAGCGACTGCACTTCGTTTTCAGCACGCACGCGCTCTTCCTCGACGGCGCGACGCGCATCGAGGCGCGAATCTTCGACCGTTTTGGCAGCCATCGAGCGGGCACTGTCGAGCACTCTCGATGCCTCGTCGCGAGCCTGTGCCGTAATGCCGTCGGCCTCAGTGCGCGCCTCCATGACCGTTGCGTCGGCGGTGCGCTGAGCCAACAGCAGGGTGCGACTGATCATGTCGGTGTCACCACTGTGGCTGTTGGCGGCGGGTGCCTCACGAGGACTGCCAGCAGCCTGTTGCGACACCTCCTGCAGCTTGGCGACGGCGGCGCGTGCCCTGGCCTCCATCGCAGTGGCCTGGTTCTGAGCCGTCTCAACTGCTGCAGCGACCTGCGTACGAAAGGATTCAACCTCGTCCGGGTCGTAGCCCTTCTTGACGGTCTTGAAGCCTGTGCTGCGAATCGTCTGCGGGCTGATGTCCATGCTGCGATATTAGGCGCGTCGGGCGCTCACATAACGCCTGAAGTCGTTATCGGGCCCGGTCGCTATCAGGCCGAGTCGTTATCGGCCCGGTGTGATCAGGCGCCATAACCCGATTCATCGTAGGATTTTGGCCTCGTCACAGGCTTGAGGAGGTACACGCCGGTGGCGACCTTCTCCATGCTGCCGTTGAGGCCGTAGCAGAGACCGCTCGCGAAGTCGATGAGCCGACGCGACACTTCGCGGTCGGCCGCCTCCAGATTCATGATGACCGGCAGGCCCTCCTTGAACTTGTCGGCGATCTCCTGCGCTGAATCAAAGCGCCGCGGCCGCACAGTGTGCGGGTCGGCGCCAACTGCTGCCGGAGCTGCTCGGGGTGCCGGCGCCGAGCGCGGGTTGATGGGGCGTGGCTGCACCGCGGAGTCGTCGTTGGCCGGCGCGGGACGACGCTGCGCTCCGTCATTGACCGTGCTCGTGGGGAAGCTGGGACGCGTCGGAACGGCACGGACCGGAGCCTCCGCCTCGTACTCGTTGGCATAACCCCGCTGCTGACGTGGCGCCTCCTCGCGCGGCTGGCGCGAGTTACGCATCGGTCGTTCGGGTTCTGGCGCGACGTCGTATTCGTCGTAGGACTCGTCGGGTCCGAGACCCAAGTAATCCATTGCCTTCTTCCACATCGCCATTTGCTGTCCTCCTGCAATCGACGAGGCTACCGCACGAGCGCGCCGGTGGGTGGACGCTCGCCGAAGAGCGCACTTCCGACTCGTACCTGCGTAGAGCCCTCTTGCACCGCTACCTCGAGGTCGTCGGTCATTCCCATGGAGCACACGCGAAGGCCCAGTCGGTCCATGAGTTGACGAACCACTCGGAATCCGAGCCGCGCTGCCTCGGGGCCGCCGGTTGTCGGCCCGACGGTCATCAGGCCACGAACATCAAGACCAGCCTCCTGAGCAGTGGCCACAAGGGCGGGTACTTCGGCGAGCGCGCAGCCTCCCTTGCCCGGCTCCGACAGCGCTGCCACCTGAATCAGCACTGAGGCGCCCGGCACGCGTTTGACCAGCTCGGCAACCAGGGAGGGCCTATCGACCGATTCGTACACCGAGATGAGTGGCGCCAACTGACGCACCTTGTTGGTTTGCAACTGCCCGATGAAATGCACGCCGAACGGACGATTTGCCGCGCCTAGCTTACTGACGATCTCCTGCGCGTAGTTCTCGCCGACGTCGGGGCAGCCCGCTTCGAACGCGGCGAAGCATGCCTCGATTGGAAACGTCTTGGTGACGGGCAAGACCGTCACATCAATTCCTCCAGCGAACGCAATTCGTTCACGGACTACGGCCAGTCGCTGCGCGACCGCCGACGAACTCACTTCAAGAAGGAGGGCACGTCGAAATCGTCGTCACCGTCGAGCGGGTCGGCGCCGTCATCAGCGAACAGATCCTTCAACGTTGAAGTCGGCTTCGCGTCGGGCACAGACTTCACGGATGGCCGGCCGCTGCCGGTGGGAGTCGCCGTGCCGGTGTTTCCGCCGTCCCAACGATCGAACCCAGCCGCAATGACGGTGACCTTGACCTCGTCGCCCATCTCGTCGTCAATGACGGTGCCGAAGATGATGTTGGCGTCTTGGTGCGCAACGCCGTGAATGATTTCGGCTGCAGCATTCATCTCGAACAAGCCCATGCTGGACGGGCCGGTGATGTTGAGCAGAATACCGCGCGCGCCGTCGATTGCGGCCTCGAGCAGCGGGCTGCTGATGGCCTGCTTGGCGGCGGTGACCGCACGGTTTTCTCCGCTGGCCTGGCCAATTCCCATGAGAGCTGAGCCGGCGCTGGACAGGATCATCTTGACGTCGGCAAAGTCGGTGTTGATGAGACCCGGTGTGGTGATGAGGTTGGTGATACCCGAGACACCCTGCAGCAACACTTCATCGGCCATCTTGAACGCGTTGAGCACGCTGGTCTTTTCGTTTGCCACAGTGAGCAAGCGATCGTTCGGGATGACGATGAGCGTGTCGACCTTTTCCTTCAACCGCTGAACTCCCGTGTCGGCCTGCACCGCGCGACGGCGACCTTCGAAGCTGAACGGACGGGTGACGACACCAATGGTGAGCGCATTCATGCTGCGCGCCACTTCAGCGATGATGGGAGCAGCACCGGTACCGGTGCCACCGCCTTCCCCGGCGGTGATGAATACCATGTCGGCGCCCTTGATCATCTCTTCGATTTCATCGCGGTGCGTCTCGGCCGCGTTGCGGCCTACGTCGGGGTCGCTGCCAGCACCGAGCCCACGTGTGAGGTCGCGGCCAATGTCGAGTTTGACGTCGGCGTCGCTCATCAACAGCGCCTGAGCGTCAGTGTTGACGGCAATGAACTCGACGCCTTTGAGTCCTGCGTCGATCATGCGATTGACGGCGTTGACGCCGCCGCCACCGACACCGATCACCTTGATGACAGCAAGATAGTTCTGGGGTGCGCCAGCCATCAGAAGGACCTCCGGGAAGAGAAAACGTTGCGAACTTGGTGTGTGGGCACTGAGGGACCTGCTGGGGTTCGATGGTAGCGAATAGGCTGCTCAGCCGAGGTGATCCGCCTCTGCGAGGCGGCGCCGAACGAGGTTGAGTTGAACACTGTCGCTCAGTCTCGCACGAATGCGAAGGGTTTCGGTGGAACTCTCAACTTCAGCAGGGCACCACGCCGGCGTCCGAGGTGCTGACGTCGAGGGCGCACACACCGTCGAGGCCCTTACGAACCTGCCGCAGGAGGCGTGCCAGCTTCTCGTCCAATCCCCGTTCATCACCCAAGCGGACGCTCACCCCGTCAGGTTGGTCGTTGGCCAGCACCATTGTCAGCGTGCCAGTGCTGGCATCGACCCCGACCGACAGGGTGACGTCACGAATCTCTGGCGGGAGGCTGGAGGCCAACTCCGCTACCGCTGCGTAGGGAGCACCAGCGAACTGGCCCCGGGCAGTGTCGGGATGGTCGCCCGTCACGAGGAGATAGTCGATGGGTTGCCCGGCGAGAACGTCGAGCACTCGGCCTTGCAGGTCGATGACTCGGAATTGCCCATCGCCTCCCTGAAACGTCGCGATCGGAACGCGCTCGCGAATATCAATGACCACGCGATGCGGGAAATCAGTGGCCACTCGGGCGCTCTCCACCCACGGCACCGCCTCCAGCGTTTCCTGTGCTGCCGCGGTGTCCACCAGCAGAACGGGCTCGCCCTGCAGGTCGTCGATCACACCTTGCAGCACTGCCGGGTCTGTGTAGACCGCACCCTGAACAGACACTTCGCGGACGTCGAAGATTGACGATGCGAACACGGCGACAGCCGCAATCGTCACCAGCAGGACTCCTCCGCCGATGCCGGCCCAGATCAGCCGGCGGCGGCCCTCTGCGCGGCGCACCGAGATTCGGCGAGCGCGGATACGAGGATCGATGCCGCCGCGCGAACTCGCCAGTGGCGGTTCCGTCGCTGTTGCACCGTCCAGGTCCGCGATGACGATGGTGGACCGTTGGCCCGATTCATCGACGGCGTCGCGTCGCTGGTGGAATGCCCTCTCTTTGTCCTCGTCGAGGTAGACGCTGTCAGGCAGATTGTCCTCGGCGATGACAATGATCCGACGTGGAGCGGCTGGGTCGTCAGCCTGCCCCGTTGTGACCGGTACCGGCGGCGGGGACTCCGCGGATGCTTTCGATGCTTTGCCTCGCGTGCGCTTCTTGGGAGGCTTGGATGTCGGGAACACGACAACAGCCGCCTCATTGGCAACAGCCACGTCCGGCGGAGCACTTACTGCAATGGGTGGCCGACTGAGTTCTGCGGATTCGTCGTGCCCAGATTCGTGCTCGGGCACCTCGTGCTCGTCGGTGATACCCAGGATGCGATCGATGGACGGGTCGTCGAAGTTGTACTGCGGCGCCGACTCCTCGGAGAACGCTTCCAGCAGTTCCTCGAGCACGTGCTCCGGCGGATCATCGGCGCCGGGCGGGTTCGGCCGACTCATTCGACACCTTCGTCCGCGAAGCCGACCAGCCGCACTTCGCTGCGCAGCTCGATGCCTGTTGATTGCCGCACTGCAGCGCGGACATGTTCCATCACCGCACGAACGTCGGCCGCTGTTGCTCCTTCGGTCGCTTGGATGAAGTTGGCATGCTTGTCGCTGACAAACGCTCCTCCGATACGAAAGCCGCGGAGCCCGAGCTTGTCGACGAGAACGGCAGCAGGAAGCTCGCCGGGAATCGGGTTGACGAACACGGAGCCGGCGTTTTGTCCCCCTGGCTGATGCTCGCGCCGCCAGCGCACAATCTCCGACAGGTTCGATTCGGCGGTCTCGACATCACCGAAGGACAGCTGTAGGCGGGCGTCGAGCACGACGTGATGATCGCGCAGGTTCGACGAACGGAATTGAAGCTCCAACCGGTCGGCTGAGGCCCACGAACTTTCGGCGGTGCACAGATCGAGAATGTTGGCTCCCACGAGCGACGCCGCAATGTCGCTGCCGTGTCCGCCAGCGTTCATACGAACCGCCCCGCCTACTGAACCGGGTACGCCCACCGCCCACTCAAAGCCCACGAGACCGGCAGCGACACAGCGCCGAGCCAGCACGGGCAGTGCAACTGCTGCCCCAGCGTTGACAGCGGGGCCATCGAACTCAATCCATTCGCTCATTGCAGTCAGTGAGATGGCGATTCCCGCGAAGCCATTGTCGGCGACCAGCAGGTTGGATCCACGACCGACAACGAGCACCGGAAGCCCCGTCTCGCGAACGACTTCGGCGACGATGTGCAACTCATCAACAGTTCGCGGCGTGGCAAAGACCAAGGCCGGACCACCGACTTTGTACGTCGTGAACGGACCCAACGGTTCGTCACCCGTGGCAAATCCTGCCAGGCGTTGCAGTGCTGTCTGTTGGTGCCGGACGGAGTTCATCGCGCAGCACGCAGTTCGCCTCGGCGCGCTTGTACCTCGTCGGGCAGCGCCGCGACATCACCGCAGCCCATTGAGATGCACACATCTCCATCGCGCAGTTCGCGGGCGAGGAACTCCACGAGGTCGTCTCGCTTGGGCATCCACACCACCCGACTGCGCGGATGCGCGTCGATCACCGCGTTGACCACCAACTTGCCGGTGACACCCGGGATAGGAGCTGTGCCCGAGGCGAAAATTTCCGTCAACACCACCACGTCGGCGTCAACGAAGGCGTCGCGATAATCCGGCCACAACACCGCCATCCGGTTGAAGCGATTCGGCTGGAAGACCGCAACGACGCGCTGCCACGCATCTCCGCTGCCGCGGGCCGCCGCCAGCACCGCCGCGATTTCGCTCGGGAGGTGGCCATAGTCGTCGACCAGCGTTGCTCCACCGTCCACGCCACGAATGTCGAACCGACGAGCTACACCACCAAACTTGGCCAGCGCAGCGGCAGCAGTCTCGAATGGCACGCCAACCGTGACGGCCATGGCGACCGCAGCCGTTGCATTGCGCACGTTGTGGAGGCCTCTGAGGGGTAGCGCAATCGAGCCGAGTGGTTCGCCGTGATGAATGACATCGAACGCGAACGACCCTGTCTCGGAGCGAACATTGGCGGCAACGAAATCCGCGTGAGGTGAGGTGCCATACGTGATGACCTCGTGACGCGTAGCCAGGCGCGCCGTCTCGGGGTCGTCCAAGCACAGCACTTTGGGGCCGTCGATCTGCGCCAGGTACTGATCGAAGCCGTCAAAGATCGCCTCCGGAGTGCCGTAGTAGTCGAGGTGGTCGACCTCGATATTGGTCAGGATCGTGCCGTAGAGGGGCAGCTGTAAGTGTGTGCCATCGCTCTCGTCGGCTTCAACGACCAGCCACTCGGAGCCAGTCCACTGTGCGCCAGTGCCCATGTCGGTGACATCTCCACCGATGACGAAGCTGGGGCGCAGCTCGGCCTCGGCGAGGATCAGCATCAACATCGAGGTGGTCGACGTTTTGCCGTGCGTCCCAGCTACCGCCAGCGACTTCGCAAGCACACAGATTGACGCCAACATGCCCGAACGATGCATTGAGAGCACGCCGGTCTTGTCGGCCTCGTCGCGCTCGACGTTGCGTTCGGGAATTGCCGTGCTCCACGTGATCGCGTCGCGACCGTGCACGAGAGACCGCGAGTGGCCGACGTGCACATCGACACCGGCAGCCCGCACTCGATCGAGTACCGACCGCTCGCGCATGTCGCTGCCACTGACGGTGTGGCCCATTTCCGCCAGCACAATGGCGATCGCGCTCATGCCGGGGCCACCTACTCCGACGACGTGCAGTGAGCGCGGTGTGCTGAGATCTAGCGGGGCGATGGGGGCCAGGCTCATGATGCGGCCACCCGTTCAACGACCGCGACAAGCTTGCCGCTTCGATGGACAGCCCCTGCCGCGTATGCCGCTGTCGCCACCCGCGCGAGGTCGGCCGGCGACGAGAGGAATCGCTCGACCTCGGCAACCAGTCGATCGACCGTCAGGTCTGCCTGTTCCAGCAACACCGCCGCACCCTGGTCCGACAGGACCTTGGCGTTGTCGACTTGATGATTCTCCGCAGCGCCCGGCCACGGCACCACAATCGCGGGAGCGCCCACCGTCGCCAGCTCAGCGATGGTGCCTGCTCCCCCGCGCGTGACCAGTAGGTCGGCGGCGGCATAGAGCTGCGGCATGCGGTCCTCGTAGCCAATCACGCGGTAAAGGATGCCTGCTTCGTCATCGCGAGTGGGCGCGGCGTCGCTGAGAAAGCGGTCACCCACCACGTGATAGACGGCCAGGTCGTGCCGACCAGCCCACCGAGCGACAGCCCCGGTGACGGCCTGGTTGATGGCGGCCGCACCCTGCGAGCCACACATCACCGCAAGGACAAATCGATCGCCTGGCAGGCCTAGCTCGTCGCGGGCTGCGCTGCGCGCCGAGCGCCGATCGATCTCGATCATCGCACCTCGCACGGGCGCGCCGGTGAGTTCGGCGCCGGGCAATTGTGAGCCTTCGAACGCAACGGCGACGGCGGCGGCCTTCTTGGCCAAGAGCTTCGAGACGAGGCCGGGCCTGAGGTCGTACGACACCACGACGTACGGAATCTTGAGGCGGCGAGCTGCCCATGTAGCCGGGAAGCTGCCGTATCCGCCGACGTTGACGACGACCTTCGGCTGTAGCTCCCGCAGCAATGCCTTGGCCTCGCGAATGGCCCGATTCAGCTTCGGCAGGAATGCCAGATTGCGCCGACTGAAACTGCGCTGCAGACCAACGACGTCGAGGAAGGTGTGCGGATGACCGGTTGGAGGCAGCAACCGAGTCTCCAAACCGCGCTGCGTGCCCACGTAGTGAATGGAGCCGGCGGGGTGCCCGTTCGCGACCAGCGCATCTGCAATCGCCAACGCGGGTAGGACGTGGCCAGACGTGCCGCCGCCGGTCACGACGGCGAACGTGCTCGTGGTGGTCATCGCACGTTGCGGGCGACGTTGAGCAACAACCCTGTGGCCGCCAGTGTCACGAACAGGGAACTGCCACCAGCGGAGAAGAACGGCAATGTCAAACCGGTCACCGGCATCAGACCGGTGACACCACCTACGTTGATGAGGGTCTGGACAACAAGCCAGCCGACGATGCCGCCAGCAATGAGCTGATGGAACCGATCGTGAGTGGCCATTGCGACCTGAACGCCTGCGTACGCCAGCACCATGAAGCCGCCGAGTACGGCAACCACACCGATCATGCCCAGCTCTTCGGCAACGACAGCGAAGATGAAGTCGCTGTGAGCGAGCGGCAAAAATTCGCCGAGCTTGTTCTCGCCGCGACCAACACCGGAGCCGGTGAAGCCGCCCTGGGCCATTGCAATCATCGCCTGGTAGGTCTGATAGCTGAGGTGGTCCTTATGCGCGGCGATGTTCATGAACGCCGTGAACCGGGCTTCGCGACGGGGACTTGAGATAACGAACGCGAGAGCTCCGACGCCGCCGATGGCACCGGCTGCGACCATCGGCAGCAGCGGCGCACCTGCGATGAACGCGACAACGAACACGATGCAGCCCAGCACGATTGCCGAACCGAGGTCGTTCTGCGCGAGGCACAGCAGTGCACCGACGAAAGCCATGCCAAGCACCGGCAGCATCGTGCGGCGGAGGTCGTGCATCTCGTTGTGCCGCTTGGCCAACAGGTTTGCGCTGGCGAGCAAGACCGCCAGCTTGAGAAATTCGCTGGGCTGGAAGTTGATGGGACCCAGCGAGACCCACGCGCTCGCACCGTTGACCTGATCGCCGATGCCGGGCATGAATGGCAGCAACATCAGCCCGCAGGAGACGGCAAGCGCCGGGTTCACCAAGCGCCGCCAACGGCGGGTTGGTACCCGCATCGCGAACCACATGCTGACGACACCGAGGACGGCCCACATGAGCTGCCGGTTGAAGAGTCGCCATGGCGAGTTGCCCTGGTGGAACTGGCTGATGGACGTGGCCGAGAGCACCATCACAAGACCGAGCATCGTGAACACCGTCACGACGACCGTGATGATGTAGAACGCGGTCGGTGGAGGAGTGGCTGGATGCGACACCTGGCGGCGCGTTGGATGGCGCCGCATCGCATCTGATCGGGCCAACGCTGCCCGGCGACGATCGCCAATGAGAGTCGACGAAGTGGTCACGCGTGTGTGCTCCTTGTGCCATCCAATGCCCGTACCAACTGTTTGAAATCGTCACCGCGCGCGGAATATCCGCCGCCCGGATACCAGTCAAAGCTGGCACAAGCCGGTGAGAGCAGAACGACATCGCCGGTCTCGGCGAATTCATCGGCGAATTCGACGGCCTGCGCCATCGACGTGGCAATTCGTGTCGGGCAATAGGGCGCGAACGGACCTGTCACTTCCGCCGCGGCTGTGCCCAGCCCGACAACTGCTTTCACGCGAGCGTGTTCGCTGGCCAGGCTGGCCAGGTCGAGCCCTTTATTGATGCCGCCGGCGAGGAGCACGATGTGGTCGAACGAGCGGATGGCTGTCAGTGCCGCGTGCGGCGAGGTTGCCTTCGAGTCGTTGAACCACTGCACGCCGTCGATAGTGCCCAGCGGCTCGATGCGGTGCGGAGGATGGCGGAAGGTGGTGAGTGCGCGCTGTACATCGGACGGCGTGGCCAAACCCGACTCGAGCACGAGCGCTGCCGCCGCCAACGCGTTGGTCAGGTCGTGCGGCAAAGTGCGGGTCATGCCCGCAACGGCTGCAATGACCCCGTTCGGGCCAACCAGGTTGCCGTTCTCGACTCGATAGTCGGCACCTGCGGCGGCGAACGTGCGCGTCAGGCCACCGACGGCACGCAGGTTGGCCATCACAGTTGGGTCGTCGGCCCAACCGATTGCTGTATCGCTGGGCCTACGATGCGCCCACATCCGAGCTTTGGCCGATTCGTACGAGGCCATTGACGTGTGCCAGTTCTGATGATCGGGCGCCAGGTTGAGCCACACGGATGCCTCTGCACGAAAAGACTGCAGCCAGTTCAAGCGGAAGCTGCTGCACTCCACAACAAACACATCAACGTCCTCCTCGAGCGCGGCAGCAAGGGGTACCTCGGTGTTTCCGACAGCGGCAACTCGGTGACCAGCAGCTTCAAGAATGTGAGCTGTCAGCAGTGTGGTGGTGGTCTTCCCGTCGGTTCCGGTCACGGCCAGCATCGGGCGCGGGCCAGCTGGGCGCAGCTGCTCCCACTCGTACGCAAGGTCGATCTCGGTCCGCAACGGCTTACCGGCGGCAAGTGCAGCCAACACGACCGCATGTGTTTCTGGCACACCGGGTGCCGGACACACGATGTCGGCGGCACCCACAAGATCGGCGATCTGATCAGCGGTCGGAGATTCGATCAGTTCCGTGTCCAATGCGGCAGCCATTTGCCGCTTTGCGTCCGTCGCCACATCATCGGCAATCACCAGCGTCCAGCCGCGACGCTCGAGCTGCGCGGCAAGAGCATTGCCCGCAAGTGCGATGCCGTAAATCAGGGCAGTGCCGCTCACAGGTTGTCCGTCACCCTGGTGAAGTCTGCGATGAAGAGCGCCAGCGCGCTCGCGACACAGATCCCCGTGATGATCCAAAAGCGGATGATGACGGTGGTCTCAGGCCAGCCGACCAGCTCGAAGTGATGGTGAATCGGCGACATCTTGAAGAGTCGCTTCTTGCGGCCCGAAGCCTTGAAGACGCCCATCTGGACGGCGACCGAACCAGCCTCCATCACGTTGATGCCGCAGATGAGGATGATCAGCAGCTGAGTGTTTGTGGTGATCGCCAGAAGTGCCAGCGCCGTGCCGATCGCGAGCGCACCGACGTCGCCCATGAAGATGCGCGCGGGCGCCGCGTTGAACCACAAAAACCCTGCGCAGCCACCGGCAAAGGCTGCGGCGAGCACCGCAAGGTCCAGAGGGTTGATCACATCGCCGTAGACCGCGGGATTGCGAAACTCCCAATACGCAATGATCGTGAATGCGAGGAAACCCATCATCGCGGAACCGCCCGCCAGACCATCGAGGCCATCGGTGACATTGACCGCATTGCTGGTTGCCCAGATCATGAGGCCCGTGAACACGATGAAGATTGGCATGGCCAGGTGCCATCCGGGGAACGTGGCGCGAGTGATTGACAGCGTCTGGCTGACGTCGGTGGACAACACCAGCCACCACGCCAACAGCATCGAGAGACCCAACGTGACATAGCTCTTCTGCTTCCAGAAGATGCCGCGGTTGTGGCGCTTTCGAACCTTGATGAAGTCGTCGAGGAAACCCATTCCAGCCATCACGAGGATGCCGACCCACATGATCATCGCCTGGTCGGAAAACGCCAGATTGGGGCGCAGGTGAGCGGCAAGCCATCCCACCAAGGCTGCCACGACGATGGCCAGCCCACCCATCGTGGGTGTGCCCTGCTTCTTCATGTGGTGCTCGGGGCCGCGGTCCTCCTTGCCCAAAATCGGCTGGCCCGTGCCTCGCGCACGGAAAAACGTGATGAGGTAGCGCGTGCAGATGAGCGAGACGAACATCGCCACGGCGCCTGAGATCATGACTGCAATCACTGGTCTGCCTCGTTCATGTGTCCTGCCTCCAGAAGTTCTTGTGCCACGGCGCGATCGTCGAAGGGAACGACGGTGCTGCCAATGGTCTGCGTGGTTTCGTGACCCTTGCCGGCGATCACGACGACATCGCCTGCTCGAGCCATCTGGAATGCCACTGAGAAGGCTCGGCGTCGGTCTGGCTCGGTCACAACATGGTCACGGTAGTCGCGGGGTACCCCCTGGGTGATGGCATTGATGATCGCCATCGGCTCTTCCGACCGCGGGTTGTCGGAGGTGACGACCACTTGATCGGCCAGCGCCGCAGCCACTGCGCCCATCTCCGGGCGCTTCTCCCGGTCGCGATCGCCGCCGCAGCCGAAGACTGCGATCACCTTGCCATCGCCGGCAGCATTGCGCGCTGCGGTCAGAGCTTCACGCAGGCCATCGGGAGTGTGAGCGAAGTCGACAATCACGTCGAAGTCCTGCCCAGCGTGCACGGGCTCGAATCGACCCGGCACCGTCGGGGCCGCGGCCAATCCCTCCGCGACAACTTCCGGGGTCAGGCCAATTGCGACTGCCGCGGTGGCGGCCGCAAGGCTGTTCATCGCGTTGAACGCTCCACCGATGCTCACCCGAACACGAACTCCGCGCCACGTGTATGCGTGTTCGGTTGGCGTGACCACAACGTCGCTCAAATCTCCACCGGAGAAGGGCGTCATCGGAATCGACGTGGCGTCGTACAACAGCTGCCCGTGCGGGTCGTCGACGTTCGCGATGCCCTGCGCGCTCAGTTCCGTCGTGAACAGGGCTGCCTTCGCAGCAAAGTAGCGCTCGACGGTCCCGTGTAGATCGAGATGGTCTCGACCTAGGTTGGTGAACACCGCCAGGGCGAAGCGAGTTCCGCCAACGCGGTGCAAGGCAAGAGCATGTGACGAAACTTCCATCACCACTGCGTCGCAGCCATCGGCCAAGAACGCCGCCAACTGCGCCTGCAACTCCGGCGCCTCGGGGGTTGTGTGCTTGCCGGTCAGAGTGCCGATGACACCGATGTGCATGCCTGCCGACTCCAGTACCGCCGCGAGCAAGCTCGTCGTGGTGGTCTTGCCATTCGTGCCAGTGATTCCGATGAGGGTCATGAATTGTGATGGATGACCAAAGAAAGCCGACGAAATCGGGCCCATCGCAACTCGGGTGTCGGCCACGATCACCTGCGCGACGTCGAGGTCCATCGGATGATCGACCAGTAGCGCGCCTGCCCCGGCCGCAACAGCCGCTGCGGCGTATGCGTGCCCATCACTGTTGGCTCCGCGCAGACAGCAGAACAGCACTCCCGGCGCCACCATTCGCGAGTCGTACACGACGCCGGTGATCTGAACGTCGCTTCTTCCGCGCATGTCTGCACCCGGCAGCCCTGCGTCGGCAATCAGCTCGCCGAGCATGCGCGCCATCCGCGTCACCCTGCCGTACAGCCGGTGTCGCCGGGGCTGGGCGTGATCTGCAGCTCGTGAATCGCTGCAGTGGCGATGGTCGCGAACAGTGGCGCTGCAGCCTTGCCACCGAAACGGTCATTGGAGGTGGGGTCAGGCTCGTCAATGGTGACGAGGACGGTGACCTTCGGGGCGTTCGCCGGGAAGAAGCCGACGAACGACGCCCGATACGCACGGTTCCCACCCCGCCGTACGTCTTGTCATCGCGCACCTTGTACGCAGTACCTGTCTTGCCGGCCACGGAGATGTCGGGGATCTGAGCACCATTGCCGGTCCCGGCCGGGTCGCACACAACGTCAGTCATCATGTCGGTCATCGTTGCCGCAGTTGTTGGTTGCACGACGGTGTGAGTTGCGGAGGGGGCGGTGTCTGTGACTTCACCATCGGCACCGATGGTCGCTGCCACCAACTTGGGCGCAACGTAGACGCCACCATTCGCAACAGTGTTG
>JANOYI010000384.1:0-1808 GCA_031428795.1 Ilumatobacteraceae bacterium
ACCGAGCTTTGCTTGCGCGGCCTCCATCGTCTCGCCGACGATGAGCGTGCCGAGGCGGGTGCGGCAGATCTCCGACGGGTCGCGGCCCAACTTGGCGCAGTGCTCGTCGAGCACACCCATCAGGTGGCGAACCTGGGTGACGTCGCCGAACACGTTGCACGCGTCGCCGTAGGTGGCGACCATGCGCAGCGTCTTCTTCTCACCGCTGCCGCCGATGAGGATGGGCGGGCCGCCAGCTTGAACGGGCTTGGGCGTGTTGAAGGCATCGGTGACCTTGAACCACTTGCCGTTGAAGGTGGTGGTGTCGTTGACGAACATGCTCTTTGCGATCTGGAGACCCTCCTCCAGCTTCTCGAAGCGGTCGGTGAAGGTGCCGAATTCGAAGTTGTAATCATGGTGTTCCTTCTCGAACCAGCCAGCGCCGATGCCCCAAATTGCGCGACCCTTCGAGATCACGTCGAGGCAGGTGACGGTCTTCACCAAGAAGGCCGGGTTGCGGTACGTCATGCCGCCGACCATGCAGCCCAGGCGGACGGTGTGCGTGCACGCGGCCAGCGCTGACAACAGCGTGTAGGCCTCGAACATGTTCTCTTGTGGGGCGCCCAAACCGGGGAGTTGGTAGAAGTGGTCCATCACGAAGACGCTGTCGAAACCGCTGTCTTCGGCGGTGACCGCAATGTCGGACACGCGCTCGAAAAGGTCGTCGTTGGCGACGCCCGGGAAGCTGAACAAAGGGATCTGCAGGCCGAAGCGAATGTTTGGGTTCGTCATGCAACTGACCATATGCCAGCATTTGCAGTGATGGAAGAGTCGACGCCGCAAACTGCCGCAACCCGCAACGGCTGCACTTGTTGCTGTACGGACCCGACTCTCCTCACCGCCTACCATCAGCGCCATGACCGTTGTCCTCCTGCATGGAAATCCTGAAACACCCGTGATTTGGGAGCCGCTGGTGGCTGAACTGGGCCGCACCGACGTGGTCACACCGCAACTTCCCGGCTTCGGCTGTGCAGTACCCGAAGGGTTCGGTGCAACGAAGGACGAGTACGTCGCCTGGTTCCTCGGTGAGATCGAGCCGATTGCCGCCGAACACGGCCCCGTCGATTTCGTCGGCCACGACTGGGGCGGCCTCATCGGCATGCGCGCCGTGTCCTTGCGGCCCGAGCTGTTTCGAACCTGGGCGTGTGATGTGCTCGGGACTCTCCACCCGGATTACGTGTGGCACGACTTCGCCAAGATCTGGCAGACCCCAGGCGCCGGTGAGGAGTACTTCGCGAATAGCCAGGCGTCGTCGGTCGAGGAGCGCGTCGCGCTCCTCGAGATGATCGGGATTCCGCGCACCACCGGCGAGAAGTTAGTGGCGGTCAGCGACGACGTGATGAGCGCATCGATCTTGGCGCTCTACCGTTCCGCACCCGAGTCCGAATTGAAGCTGTGGGGTGAGGCGCTCGGCCCGGTGGGAACGTTGCCCGGCTTGGCGATCATCGCACCCAACGACCCGTTTGTTCGCGCCGAGGACCTCGGTGGGGAGATTGCGGATCGGCTGGGTGCGAGCCGCCAGGTGATGGAGGGTCAGGGTCACTGGTGGATGTTGGGCGACCCCGTGTCTGGCGCGGCTGCGCTGACCAAGTTCTGGGCCGAGGCGTACTGATGGATCTGCTGACCGTGACCTGCCCGCGTTGCGGAATCGAAGTCGACGAGCGTTTCTACGGGCCGTGCTACTCGTGCCGTATCGACCTGCGGGCGAAGTATCTCAGCGAAGGTCGCGTCGTCGTACTCGCGGAGTACGAGCCGAAGATGAACGTGAC
>JANOYI010000385.1:0-1845 GCA_031428795.1 Ilumatobacteraceae bacterium
GTCACGTCCAAGGTGCGCGACGCGGGCGGCACCGACAGCGTCATACTGCCCACCGCGTATGCCGGGCGCTGCGGCACGTCGGTGGCGACAGTGCCGTCGTCGTTGGTGCGGGCAGTTGCTCCGACGACTTCCAGGTTCAGCGACAACTGCGGGACGTCTGCCTCGGTGACCGGTACCGTCACCACAGCGCTGCCGTCGACCACCTGGAATCGGATCGTGTCGCGGATGCCGTTGCGGCTGACGGTGACCAATCCTTCGCCCGTGGCGAACGGAGCCTGCACCAACAGCTCGGCCGTGTCGCCAACTGCGTATGTCTCTTGCGAGGGCACCACGGTGAGAACCTGCTGGTCGACGCCACGGGTCGGCTGGCTTTCGGCGCCGCTGACCCACGCGGTGGTCTCGGTGCGGTTGCGACCGCCACGCTCGTCGGTCACCACGGCCGTCACCTTGTACTGCCCTCCAAGGGCTGTGTCGAACGTGCAGACCACGGCGTCCGCGGTCGAGGTGACCGTGCAGGTCTGCGGTTCGAGCACGACCTCGGTCCACTCGCCGTCGACGTATTTCGATTCGATGCGGCCGGCGACAACATCGACCGACACACCACTGAGAACGTCGCCATCTATGCCGGTCACGATTGTTTCAATCTCCAGGGGGTCACCCTGGCGAACGAATGCTCTCGTCGCGCGCAGCCCCACATAACGGTCGGCCGCGTGCACCAGCAGATCGGTGGCAGACGACCATGCCTGCCGGTTGACATCGGTGATGGTTGCCTGCGCGCTGATCGCTACGGGTAGGTCCGGAAGCGCACCGTCGGTGCCCTCGAAGTTGATGCTGAGGTAGTGCGTGCCCGAGCCGTCGGTGGTGCCCTGGTATGTCTCCACCGTGGTGTCCGTCAGGGGCCCGCAGCACGGCCCACTCTCGCGGGCGTAGTCGCTCGCGTAATAGCTGTCGCCGGAGAACTCGTTGCCGGAGTACCACCACGGAATCCAGATGCCGAACGTGAACTCGTCCCACCCTGGCGGCGAGTAGGTGGTGGGTGTCGTACTGACCGACCAGTCGACGGGAGCGTTGGCCAGTGGCCCACCCGCGTAGTACTCGCCGGTTGCGGCAAGCGTGGCCGGTCGCGTGCTGAGGAATGGCTGCGTGCTCTCCGGCCGAGTGATGACCTCGAACTCGGGGCGGCGGTACTCCTGAATCTGGAACTGGTGCCAGTTGCTGGCGCCCAACAGACCGGGCTCGTCCACCAGCGTCAACGACAGTGAAGCTGGCCCCACATTGGCCGTGTCGGGCAGCACAAGTTCCAGGTCGAAACCGCCGAGCGACCCCAACGGCGCGTCGCCCTTGAGGAGCTCAACTCCGTAGGAATCGGAGACGATGTATTGCACGGTCGCGTCGGCACCGATGGCCTTCAACTGCGCGTCAGTGCTGGTGGTCAGCCGGCGCACCCAGCCCTTGACCCGCATGGTCTCACCTGGCCGGTACACCTGACGATCGTCGAACACGTACCACCGCGATTCGTCGCGCACGTCTTGACGGGTGGACTGCAACTGAACGATCGCCGAGTCGTCACCCATGGTCGCAACTACCACCGGACCGAACTGGTTGGATGGCGGCGGGGGCAGGTCGAACGTTGCCAAGCCGTCTGCGTCGGTGGTGCCGACAGCGGGCCCATCCATCGTGAGCGCTACGTCGGAGAGAGGCTTCCCGGTGCGCAGGTCGGTCGCCCACGCCACCGAACGAGTCGCGTCCGAGAACGCATCCAATCCGATCTGGGTGCTCTGCACCCAGGTCAACGCTGGACGGTTCTGCCAATACGACTCATCACTCGGCGAGACAGCGGGCACC
>JANOYI010000386.1:0-10311 GCA_031428795.1 Ilumatobacteraceae bacterium
CCAAGCCACCGATGGACGGCAAGCTCGTCGTCCTCGACGGCACGCTCACCGGTCCCGCGCTCAATGTCGCTGTGATGAGCAACATTTCGCCCAACTACGCGCCAGAGGGCCAAGCGTTGATAGCGGCTGCGTGCCCGGCCGCCGATGGCGCGCTCGGCACACTGCCTGACGCGGTTCGTGCCCAGCTGCGCCGATGGTGGGGTGCCCAGGTCGACGAGTGGCGAGTGCTGCGGACCGACACGATCGCGCACGGCCAACCCGACTCGCAGCCCCCGTTCACGCCGAAGAAGCGGGTCGCCCTCGGCGACGGCCTCTTCGTCTGCGGCGACCACAGAGACACCCCCTCCATCCAAGGCGCCCTGTTCAGCGGCAGAAGAACCGCCGAGTCAGTCCTCACCTCCCTCGGCTAGTCGCTCAAAGAGCACGGTCAGGATTGGGTCAGGTTCTTGGTGGTTGGGTCAAGACTCCGGCTCGGGGTGTCGATAACACCTTGTGATCGAGGGCGGACTTGCCGGTGGAAGCGCGTTTCAGCAGGCGGCGCAGCGGCGCGCCACAGCTGGCCGGCTGCACGCCGAGGCCGAGTGGCTTGAAGCGTTAGCGGCCGACGAGCGGGCGATGGCACTGCAATTGGCCACCCTTCCCCCCGCCTACGCACTCCTGCACGACCTTCGGCTACCGGGCTCGAAGGGCAATGTTGATCACCTCGTGATCGGCCCTGGCGGGGTCTTTGTGGTCGTGATCCGACGCTGTGAGCACACCGTCGAGTACCGCGACGACCAGTTGTGGGCGGACTCCCAGTCGCTCGGCGATGTGTTGGCCGCGGCCGAAGTCGAATCACAACTGCTCACCCAGATTCTCCGTACACCCGTCGTCGGCGTAGTGGCGTTACTCGATGCGACCCTTCCCGCCGCGATGCCCTCGAAAGTGGCCGGCGTCTTTGTCTGCACCGGCGAACTTGTCGGTCGAATCATCACTCGCGGCTCACACACACTGCTACCGCCGCACCAGGTTGCCGAGCTCACGGAGCGGGCATTGCCGCTGCTGCATAGTCCGGCAACGGTGCCCCGCACAGAGTCGGCACTGGGGGTGCCGGCAGAACCATCGCCCGACATGTCGGTGATGCCGATGGTGCCTCCCCAGGCGCCCACCAAACCGCGTTTCAGGCACACAGTTCCCGCGTTGGCGACTCATGAAAAGTCTGGTCGCATACGATCCATGCGGTTCGTTGGCGTCGCGCTCGTCGTCATGTGCGTGCTGGCGGTCGCATTCGGCAGCCTCGTCAGCACGATCTGGGGCGACAGCGACAATGACGTTGACAAGGGAGAAGCGGCCGCCCCACGCACGACGGTTGCCGTCACCATCGCTGAGGACACCGGCCAGCTGCCCACCCCATCAACCACCGCAACCCCTGTTGCACCGCCGGCTGTGGGCTTCACGGCAACATGCCCGGCGCCGGGCGGCGGCTGGCAGCTGACACCGATCTGGCCTGGCGATGTGCCAGGGCTCGTGCGTTATGACGTTGAAGTGCAGAATCTTGATTCCAGTTGGCGCCCGCTGGAAGCAATCGTCGCCGCTCAGTCCCCGTGGACGTCCCTGTCGAACCAGCCCGCCAACGCCGCATATATGGTGCGCGTCACCGCCGTAGTCGCGGGCTCGGCCAATGTGGTCAGCGATCCGACGGTTATCGCCGCACCCGCCACAGTCTGCTAACTGTCGCGCCAGGTGCTGCGACGGGTGAGCCGCGAGGGCGAAGTTGACCGCGTTACGGAAGGCCGCCGGTATCATTCCAGGCCGCGCCATCGGCTGATTTCGGTCGTTGCGCGCCCCTGACCGCAACACGACGCACGAGACAAGTCGTTCGTGAGTAGAGAGAGACACAGAGATGGCCAAGCGCGAATTCCCCCTGGAGCGCACACGCAATATCGGCATCATGGCCCACATCGACGCCGGCAAGACCACCACCACCGAGCGCATCCTCTACTACACGGGCAAGAGCTACAAGATCGGTGAAGTGCACGACGGCGCCGCGACCATGGACCACATGGCGCAGGAGCAGGAGCGTGGTATCACCATCACGTCCGCCGCCACCACGTGCATTTGGGACAACCACCGCATCAACATCATCGATACGCCCGGCCACGTGGACTTCACCATCGAAGTCGAGCGCTCGTTGCGCGTCCTCGACGGTGCCGTCACCGTGTTCGACTCGGTTGCCGGTGTCGAGCCGCAGACCGAAACCGTGTGGCGCCAGGCCAACAAGTACAAAGTGCCGCGCATGTGTTTCGTCAACAAGATGGACCGCATCGGTGCCGACTTCTACCGCACCGTCGACATGGTCAAGTCCCGCTTGTCCGCCGTGCCGGCCGTGCTGCACCTTCCCATTGGTTCGGGTGGCCCGGAAAGCAACAAGCCGTTCGTCGGCCTCATCGACCTGGTGAAGATGAAGGCCCTCGTGTGGCACGACGAAGAGTTGGGCGCCAACTGGGACGAGCTGGACATTCCGGCAGACATGGCCGAGCAGGCCGCCGAGTACCGCGAGGCGCTGCTCGACACGATTGCCGCCAGCGACGACGACGTGATGGAGAAGTACCTCGGTGGCGAAGAGCTCACGGAAGATGAAGTCAAGCGTGCCATCCGTAAGGGCACCCTGGCTTTCGACTTCGTGCCCATCCTGTGCGGCTCTGCCTTCAAGAACAAGGGCGTCCAGCCCATGCTCGATGCCGTCATCGACTTCCTGCCCAGCCCGCTGGACATCCCGCCCACGCAGGGCACCAAGCCCAACCACGAAGAAGAGATCCTCACCCGCAAGGCAGACGAGAACGAGCCCTTCGCCGCCCTTGCCTTCAAGATCGTGGCCGACCCGTTCGGCAAGCTCACCTACTTCCGGGTCTACTCGGGCCAGATCAACAAGGGTGAAGAGGTCTACAACTCCACCAAGGAGCGCCGCGAGCGCCTAGGCCGCATCCTGCTCATGCACGCGAACCAGCGTGAAGACCTCGACGTAGCCATGGCTGGCGACATCGTGGCGGGCCTTGGCTTCAAGGACACCACCACCGGTGACACGCTCTGCGATCGCACCAACCCCATCATTCTCGAGCGGATGATCTTCCCCGAGCCAGTCATTCACGTGGCCATCGAGCCCAAGACCAAGGACGATTCGGACAAGTTGGGCAAGGCCCTCAAGAGCCTGTCCGACGAAGACCCGACCTTCCGCGTTCGTACCGACGAAGAGACCGGCCAGACCGTCATCTCCGGCATGGGCGAGCTCCACTTGGAAATCCTCGTTGACCGCATGATGCGCGAGTTCGGCGTGGTCGCCACCGTCGGCAAGCCGCAGGTGGCCTACCGCGAGACCATCACCAAGACGGTCGAGTCGGTCGAGTACCGCCACATCAAGCAGTCCGGTGGTTCCGGCCAGTTCGCAGTCGTCAAGATCACGCTCGAGCCGAACCCCGGCAAGGGCTACGAGTTCGTCGACAAGATCAGCGGTGGCCGCATCCCGCGTGAGTACATCAACCCCACCAACCAAGGCATGCAGCAAGCCCTGGACTCGGGTGTGCTCGCCGGCTACCCCACTGTCGACGTCAAGGCCAGCCTGGTCGACGGTCAGTACCACGATGTTGACTCGTCGGAAATGGCCTTCAAGATCGCCGGTCAAATGGCGTTCAAGAAGGCTGCCGAGATGGCCAAGCCGGTCATCCTGGAGCCGATCATGTCGGTCGAAGTCGTCACCCCCGAGGACTACATGGGCGACGTCATGGGCGACTTGTCCAGCCGCCGTGGCCGCATCGAAGGCATGGAGGCCCAGGGCAACGCCCAGGTCATCCGAGCCCAGATCCCGCTGTCGGAAATGTTCGGCTACTCCACCGACCTGCGTTCGCGTACCCAGGGTCGCGCCACCTACACCATGCAGTTTGCGCAGTACATGGAAGTGCCGCCCAACATCGCCAGCGACATCATCAAGCGCGTCCGCGGCGAATAGTCCGCAACGCCTTCTACGCAGACGGCCCGGCTGCTCCCTCGTGGAGTAGCCGGGCCGTTGCCGTTTTCGTTGCGGTCGTTGTCGCCGCTATTCGCGGATGAGCTGATCCATCGTCTCGTGGTAGTGGGCAATCTTGCACTCGCGGTCGGAGAGGATGTGCTGGGTGTAGCCGCTGGAGCGTTTGGTGCGGGCCAATTGCTCGTACACCGAAATGTCCTCCGCGACGACTGCCTGCAGGGTGAGCCAGTGCGCCTCCATCCGCGTGAAGTAGTCGTTGTACACCGGGTCACTGCGGTCACCGGGGTAGATCAGTTGCCAGCACAGGAACCTGGTGCGGTCGACGTCGATCGGGATGGGGTTGAACACCTGGATGTGCTCGGGATTGCAGTTGTAGACCGTGTTGGGGAACACCACGTAGTGGCAGATCGCGTATTTGTGGTGGTCCCAATCGGTGGCGAGTGCCTCGCGGTGCTCGGCGCGAGGCACGAAACACATGTAGTTCTTGTCGAGAATGTGGAATGACGAGTCGCGCGCCGACTTGGTGAACTCTGGCTTCACATGGTGCAGCGCAGTGACGTGGTAGATCTCGTTGAAGCCGTCGACGATGGCCTTGTAGCTCACCGGCACGTCCCACTCGAGCACGTCGAGCACGACCATGTCCTCCATGTGGAAGTTGCCGAGGTCGTTCATGATCTCGGGGCCAATCCACTCGGCGAGTGGCGGCGCCTTTGCAGGGCCGGCCAGGTTGACCCAGATGAAGCCGCCCCACTCATCGACTGCAACCGCCGGCGCGCGCACGTCGCGAAGGTGCTCCTCCGCGAAGTCCTCACGCTCGGGAACCCCAACCAGCTTGCCAGTGGTGTCGTACACCCAGCCGTGGTACTGGCAGCTGAACCGGCGGGCGCCGCAGCCCTTCCAGTCGGCAACGAGAGCGATGCCTCGGTGCTGGCACACGTTGTGAAACGCGGCCAGTGAACCATCTGGCTGGCGGGTGATGATGATGGTCTCACCGTGACTTTCGAAGCTCGTCCAGTCGCCGGACTTCGGCACGTCGGTACCGCGGGCGGCGATGAGCCAGCTGCGACCCAGCACTCGCTCGCGTTCGAGCTCAAAGCGCACCGGGTCGGTGTACGGATCGCGCGACATCACGCGTGGGCCGTAGTCGGGAAGATGGCGAACGCCTGGGCCAAGACGGACCGGCACATCACCTCGGGTTGCTGCGTACACCATGTCGGCCCCCTGCGGCGTGGAGTGCCTGCTCTCACGAACAGTAATCTTTATGGAACACTTGTTATATTCAACACGACGAGTAATGTTCGGGTCAATGCCCAAGATCGTCGACTTTGACGAGCGTCGCCTCGAACTGGCCGACGCTACGGCGCGCCTGATCGCTCGCGGCGGGCTGGGGGCAGCCACGATGCGCGACGTGGCTACCGAAGCCGGGCTCACCACTGGCAGCGTTACCCACTACTTCGCCGACAAGCGCGAGCTGCTGCTGTTCACTCTCAACGCGTCTCTGCAGCGCCGCCGCGCCCGGCGCGACTCCCCAAGCGTGGCGAGTCCGGAGGAGGTGCTTCGCTCGTCTCTGTTATGGGCGTTGCCCTTGAATGACGACCGTCGCCGTCACTGGATGGTCACCATCGCGTTCTGCGCCCTCGCTGCCGGCGACGACGAGCTGGCAGCGGTGCAGCGCACTGCCTACCGAGAGTTCCGCGACTGGGTGACAGCGCAACTCATCGAGTGTGGATTGGCTGCACCGCGAGCCCAGTGCGAAGCCGAGCGGTTGATCGCAGTGGTGGATGGCGTTGCCATGCAGGCGCTGTTCGACCAGGAGAGCTGGCCCGCAACCAGGCAGTCGGCGATGCTCGAGCAGGCGTTGGCAGGCGTTGACTGCGGGAGCGTTGCAAGAAGTTCGGGAGTACATCGAAAGGAATCGACATGAGCCGAGAAAAGTTGGTCACCGCGATGAAGCGGAACCTCGTGCACAGTCAGAACGGAACGGTCCCGCTAGAAGACGGCATGATGCGGGTGCCCGCCACGAACTACTACGACCCAGCACGTTGGCAGCTCGAGATGGATCGCGTCTTCCGCCGCGTTCCGCTGGTGCTGGGCTTCTCGTGCGAGATCAGTAGCCCGCATTCCTACAAGGCGCTCGACGTCATGGGTACTCCGGTCTTACTCACACGCGGCGATGACGGAGTCCTGCGATCGTTCGTCAACATGTGTAGCCACCGTGGCGCCATCGTCGTGGAAGAGGGTGTGGGCACCGGTCGACGTTTCGCCTGCCCGTACCACGCGTGGACGTATGACCAGCGTGGCGATCTTGTCGGCATCCTCGACAAGGCCAACTTCGGCGAGATCGACATGTCGTGCCACGGTCTGACCCCGCTACCTGTTGCCGAGCGCGCTGGCATCATCTTCGGTGGCATCACACCGGGAATGGCATTCGACGTCGATGCGTTTCTGTGCGGCTACGACTCGATGCTCGAACACCTCGGCCTTGCCGACTGCACCTACGTGGGTAGCCAGGCCGCGGAAGGACCGAACTGGAAGCTCGCGTACGACGGCTACCTCGACTTCTACCACCTGCCCATCCTCCACAAGAACACGTTTGGGCCGACCTACAACAACAAGACGATCAACGACGCGTGGGGTCCGCATCAGCGAAACGTGCAGCCCGACGAACGCATTTTGGTCCTCGCCGATATGCCCGACAACGAGTGGCCGATGAGCAAACTCACCGGGGGAGTGTGGACAATCTTCCCGCACGTGTCCATCGCCGCGTTCGATGCGGGCGGTCGGCTCTTCATGGTGTCGCAACTGTTCCCCGGCTCTACACCGGAGACGTCGATCACCGTGCAGCACTTCCTGGCCACGTTCGACCCCAACGACGAACAACGCTCCGTCATCGACAAGCAGATGGACTTCCTTCTGCACGTCGTGCGAGACGAGGACTATTACACCGGCAACCGCATCCAACGGGCGGTGAAGACCGGCGCCAAGACCGAGTTCGTTTTCGGGCGCAACGAGGGCCCTTGCCAACGCTTCCACGGTTGGGTCGACGAACTGATCGCTGCGCCAGACGAGGCAGCAACTGCTGCGCTGTTCACCAATGCCGTCGAGTTTCACCATCCGTAACGTCGGGAAGGTTCGGTCATGACCGAGTTGGTGCTCAGCCACTTCAGCTTGCCGCGTGCCCACCCGATCGAGGAACGGGTGCGCCTCGCCGCCGCTGCCGGGTTCGACGGCATCGGTCTGTACGTCGGCAACTATGCACAGTTGGAGGCAGACGGGTTCGCCCCCCACGGTTTGCGCGATCTCCTGGCCGGGCACGACATTCGGTTGCGAGAGATCGAAGTCATCCCTGCCCTCGGCGTCGGAATGCAGGAACGCGAGGCAACTGCGTGGCGAATGGCTGACGAGTTCCAGTGTCGTTACGTGCAGGTGATCGGGAATGGTGGCGACGACCTCGGGGCCGCCGGTCGCGCCTTCGGTTCGCTGTGCGATCGAGCAGCCGACCACGGGCTCGTTGTCGGCCTCGAGTTCGTGCCGTTCACCGACATCGTGTCCGTGCACGATGCTCGCCGAATCGTGGAGGAAGCGGGTCGCCCCAATGGTGGCATCTGTGTCGATATCTGGCACCACGAACGCGGCGCCCGCAACCTTGAAGGAATCGCCGCGTTGCCGGGCGAGTTGATCACCGGCATTCAGTTGAACGATGGGGCGTTGTTGCCAGTAGAGAGCGACTACTACACGGACTGCCTGGCCAATCGGTGTGCGCCTGGAGATGGTGAGTTCGACATGGCGGGGTTCCTGGCAGCGCTGAGAGGAACGGGCACCACAGCGCCGTGGTCGCTTGAGGTCTGCAGCACAGCCGGCTGGGCACAGCCCGAAGAGCACGTCCATCACATCGCCGAAGCAATCCGCCGCTTCATCTGACGCGGCAGAAGGCCGGAACGCCAGAGCAGAAATTGGCCAATCGGCCAGTAGTGCTGGCGAAGTGACCAATTGGTTAGTAACCTGCGCCACCGGTTGGGGAACTGAGGGGGAATCAACGTGCAACGGTGGATTACAGACACGCCGAATAGTGAGCGCTTTCCGTACTACACGCGAGCGAACGCGGACGAGGTCGGGCCGGACCCGTTCAGCCCGTTGGGGTGGAGCATGGTGTGGATGCGCGGCTGTAACCCCGGCGTCGCCAAGGGCTTCGCAGAGTTCGGTGTGGTCGACATCAGCGAGTACGACCTCACACCGCTGCAGGTGTTCGCCAATCGAGGCGGGTACTTCTACAACCCGATGTCCTTGAGCCGTCTCATGGGTGAGCGCATGCCTGGCGCAACGGCGGAGGCAATCGACAAGGCCTACTTCGGCGACCATCCCGGTGTGCCGCCGTACGAACCGCACCCCGACGACGTCAATGAGGCCCAGTCGGCCAAGCTCGCCGAGACGATGGGTTGGGTGATGACGACCCCTTCCTATGAGCGCATGCACGCCGCGTCCGCCATGGCCAAGGAGGCAGTCGCATCCCGCCCCGACTTCACCGCTTTGTCGAACGAAGCACTGGTCGCGTACGCACGTCGCATGACCGAGAAGGTCGAGGAAGCGTGGATTCCTTACACCGTGGTGTGCCTTGGCGCGTCGCTGCCGCCTGGTGCAGTGCAGGCGATCTGCGAGGCCATCGGCCGACCCGAGGACGCAGTCAAGGTGCTCGCGGCCGTCGGCAGTGTCGAGTCCGCTGAAGCCTCGTTCACGATGTGGGACATGAGCCGGCTGGTCAACGATTCGCCTGCCCTGGCTGCCGCATTTGATGCCGGCGTCGATGGACTGCTCGATCGAATCGACCGCAGCGACCCGGGCAGCGCAGAGTTTCTCCGGCTCTGGGACGGACTGATGGTTGAGCATGGCCACCGTGCGCCGAACGAGTGGGATGCGCGCCCGGACTCGTGGACAACGCGCGCCGGTATTCCGCTGCGTATGATCGACCGTCTTCGCCACCAGACCGATGACCGGTCGCCCCACGTGGCCAAAGCGGCAGCTGCGCGCGAGCGCGAGCGGCTGACGACCGAACTGCTCGGTCTGGTTGCCGGCGACGCCGAAGCGCATGGCACGCTCGCTGCGGGCCTGTCCGCCGCGGCGAACTGGTTCGGGTGGCGCGAGCAGGGCAAGTACGCCTGCATTCGACTCATTCACGAGGTGAAGCTGGCGATGTACGAGTTGGGCAGCCGGATGGTTGCTGCCGGCGTCATTGCCGACAAGCGTCATGTCTTCAACTTGCTCGATGATGAGCTCGATGAGTTTCTCGTCGAGCCAGCGAAATTCGCTTCCACCATCGCTGAGCGCGAAAAGGCGTTCCAACACCTCCACACCGTCGATCCGCCCTACATCGTGGGCAACGGTCGCGGTGACGAACCGATCGACACCTGGCCGAAGCGCAACTCCGCGGATATTCCCAAGGCGAAGGTGGGTGACGTGCTGCAGGGCGGCCCCGGCGCACCCGGTGTCGTCACCGGCAGGGCCAGGATCGTGTTGGACCCAATGGAGGCGCCAGAGATGGACATCACCGACATCCTGGTTGCGCCCACCACCGACCCGGCGTGGGCGCCGCTGTTCCTGTCCGTCGGTGGCGTTGTCGTCAACGTCGGCGCGGTCGGCAGCCACGCGGCAATCGTCAGCCGTGAACTGGGCGTGCCGTGCGCAGTGTCAGTGATCCAAGCAACGGCACGCATTCCCGAAGGCGCCCTGATAACGGTCGACGGCTCGACAGGCAGCGTCACGATCGTCGGCTGACAAATTTCGCTCCCAGCGAAATCCTTCGACTTTGTGCAAGGCGTGCGTCGCGCCGGACGATCTGATCGTCATCTCGTATCGCATCCCCGAGGGCAAGCGCGTCGCCGAGGTGTATGTGCGGGTGGAGACGTTCTGGGTAGAGGCGTACCGCACCATCGAGAGTTCGACTTCGAACTCTCCGCTGTCGACCTGTACATCGACGACTTTGCGGGGATCGGATTCCCGGTCGCGTTCATTGGCTACCGAATCGATGGCTCCGGCCAGTACCTCGACTTCGACATTGTGCAATTGGAGGCGACGGGGTTGACGTTCGTGGTATCCGCGGCATCGACCACGGCAACGTTGCTCTGCCGGCTGGGGCTCCGGGCGTCGTTGTCGCGGCTGTGTTCGCCGACAGCGACCCGAACTGCTGCCCGACCAGCATGCTGCACCAAAACCTTGCCTACGTGAGCGGTGCCTGGGGTGTCACCGACGGCACGCTGTACCCGACCGCGAGCGCCCCCGGAGTGTCGGTCGCGTTCTAACTCGCGGTTCCCTCGACT
>JANOYI010000387.1:0-5261 GCA_031428795.1 Ilumatobacteraceae bacterium
GATGGTTGCCATTCGCGAGCATCGCTTCCCCTTTCTGCGCAAGGTCGGCAACTGGAATCGATTCACACGAAACACCGGCGGCACTCTGGTGGAGAAGTGCTGTCACTTCTTCGATCTGATGAACCTGCTCGTCGGGTCGGAACCGGTGCGAGTGATGGCCAGCGGTGCGCAGGATGTCAACCACCTCGACGAGCTGTACGAAGGCGAACGCCCCGACATCCTCGACAATGCCTTCGTGATTGTGGAATACGCGGGCGGCGAGCGGGCGATGCTGGACCTGTGCATGTTTGCCGAGGCGAGCAAGAACGAGCAGGAGATCAGCGTGGTCGGCGATGCCGGCAAGGTGGAAGCGCTGGTCACCGAGGGCATTGTGCGCGTCGGCCGACGAGCTGACGGCATCGGCGAGGTGAGTGAACGCGCAGTGAGCGATGGCGCCGTTTGTTACGAGGGAATGCATCACGGCGCTTCCTACCTCGAGCACGTCGCGTTGATGAACGCCATCCACAACGGTGAGTCAGCCGCGGTCACGCTGCACGATGGGCTGATGTCGGTGGCCGTAGGTGTGGCGGCTCACCGCTCGATCGACGAAGGCCGTCCGGTCACGATCCAGGAGATACTTGCCCGATGAACGAGCAGCTTCAGTCTTTGGTCGCCGGCGAGAGAGTGGTATTCGGCGGCGACCGTGTGACCACAATCCCCGCAGAACTCGCAGCCGCCTTTCGTTCGGGGGACCGCCTAGTGGTTGTTCACGAGACTGGCGACCTACTGCACATTCCGCAAGCGGAACACGCTGTTGCTGCCGCAGCGGTGAGTTCAGCCGTTGATGCGTTTGCCGCCCTGGGTCAGGCCACCGACGACCAGATCAGCGAGTTCTACGAGCAGTTCGCAGCACGATTGGAGGACGACGAATCGTTCGCGCCAATCGCCGTCGTCAATACCGCAGATGTAGACCGTGCCGCGGCACGTGGACGGGCAACGGGGCGACTCACACTCTCGGCCAGCATGCGCAACGACATGGTCAGTGGCCTTCGGACGTGGCGCGACATCGAGACTCGCCGAAGCCAACAGGTCGCCGTGACACAGCACGCGCAGTGGACGGTCGAGCAATGGCGCGATCCACTGGGTGTCGTCGGCTTCGTGTTCGAGGGTCGGCCGAACGTCTTTGCCGATGCGACCGGGGTGCTGCGCACTGGCAACACCGTCGTGTTCCGCATTGGCAGTGATGCACTGGGCACGGCCCGCGCCATCATGCAGGCAGCCGTGCAGCCAGCCCTTGCGATCGCGGGCCTGCCTGCTGGTTCCGTCCAACTGGTGGATAGCGCGGCGCACGCCGCCGGGTGGGCACTGTTTGCCGACAACCGGCTTTCGCTCGCAGTCGCCCGCGGCTCGGGAACTGCCGTCGCGCAACTGGGGGCCGTCGCTCGTCAGCATGGTGTGCCGGTGAGCCTGCATGGCACCGGTGGCGCGTGGCTGGTTGCCGCCGACAGCGCAGACCTCGAACAGTTTGCACTCGCCGTGCAGCACTCACTCGACCGCAAGGTGTGCAACACCCTCAACGTGTGCTGCATCGTGCGCACCCGCGAGCACGATCTACTGCCAGCGTTTCGTAGCGCTGTCGACGCCGCAGCACGCACACGCGGAGTGCAGGCGATCATCCACGATCTTGTCCCCGACAGTCCATGCCTGGCTCACGAGTGGGAGTGGGACACCGTTCCTGAAGTCGCCGTGATGATCATTGACGACGTGCTGCAAGCAGTCGATCAGTTCAACCGTTTCAGCCCTCACTTCGTCGCATCGCTCGTCAGCGCCGACGCTGCCGAGCACGAGGCGTTCTATCGCAGCGTCGATGCTCCATTTGTGGGCGACGGTTTCACCCGCTGGGTAGATGGCCAGTTCGCCCTGTTGCAGCCGGAGTTGGGCCTGTCCAACTGGCAGGCGGGTCGTTTGTTCGGTCGCGGAGGAGTGCTCTCCGGCGACTCGGTGTTCACGGTCCGGCTGCGGGCGTCGGTCGCCGACCCGCACCTCCACCGCTGACCGGACTCTGCCAGCTGTCGTCGGTACAGTGCCCCGCGTGACTCGTCGACCACTCGCGCTGGCTGTCGCCCTGTTGCTCATCGGATGTACCTCGGACCCAGGCGTCAGCGTGAAGAGCGCCGAATCGAACAGGTCAGTAGACAGCTCGGAAGACTTGGCGCCGGTTCCTTCAACTCCAGGCGACGGCGTTGGCGACTCGTTGTTCCCTGCGCTCGGCAATCCGGGCATCGACGTCACGCACTACGACATCGACATCGCCTACGACAGTGGCCTCGACATCGTCGAGGGAACCGTCGGGCTCGACGTAGTGCTCACCGAGACCCGGTCCTTCATTACCCTCGATTCGGCTGGACCCGTGGTGTCGTCGGTGTCAGTCGACGGCACCGGAGCCCATTTCGAGGCGGACTCTCCCGAGCTACGCATCACGCTGCCGCAGCCAGCGCGTGCCGGCGAGTCGGTTCGCATCGACATCGCGTACTCGGTGGTTACTGAGCCGGTGGACTCGCCGATCGGTTTGCAGAGCGGATGGTTCAACACCGACGACGGGTCGTACGTTCTCAACGAGCCGGACGGCGCCCGAACATGGATGCCCTGCAACGACCATCCCAGCGACAAGGCCAGCTTCACCTTCACGATCGAGGTTCCGACGGGCGTGACCGCAGTTGCCAACGGTGCGCTCACCGTCCAACGTACCGAGCCTGAGGGCGATGTGTGGGTGTGGCACGAGGCCGATCCGATGGCTACCTATCTCGTGCTGCTACTGACCGGTGACTACGAGGTTCTCGAGTCAGAAGGCCCGAGCGGCCTGCCGCTGGTGAATACCGTGCTGCGTGACGACGTTGCGTTGATGCAGCCCTTCCTCGACGCGACACCAGAGATGATCGAGTACTTCCAGCAGTATTTCGGGCCGTATCCGCTTGATCGGTACGGGCTGGCAATGACCGACAGCTTCGGTGGGCTTGCGATGGAGACCCAGGGAAGATCGCTGTTCAGCCGCGATGACTTCCTGTGGGGCGAGTTCGGTGAGCTGCAGCAGCGTTTGCTCGCCCACGAGCTGGCTCATCAGTGGTTCGGGAACGCAGTCTCTCCGGCGGAGTGGAAGGACATCTGGCTCAACGAGTCGTTCGCCACCTACGGGGAATGGATGTGGACGGACCACATCGGCATTTTCGACATTGATGACATCGCGACGGATGAGTTGCAGTTCAGGGCGCCGGGAAGCTCGGCAGATCCCACTGCAGGCAGCATGTTCAGCTCGAACAGCTACGGGGGCGGGGCGGTCGTGCTGCACGCGTTGCGTCAGACCATTGGCGAGGAGGTCTTCTTCGAACTGCTCAGCCGCTGGGTCGCCGAGAACAACGGCGAGTCACGCAGCACGGCCGATCTCATCGCACTTGCGGAAAGCGTCGCTGGTACCTCGCTGACCGATTTCTTCGACGAGTGGTTGTTCGCCGAGATGCCGCCCGACGAGTTCCCCGAGCTCTAGTGGCCGAGGAGGCGATTCATGATGGCCTCGCGCCACTTCGACGACTTGCCCTTACGGTCCTCGTGGCGGTCGGCGCCGACGGGTAGAACGGTGGTGGCGTTGATGCCGACGAACCGCAGGGGCTCGGGCTCCCACTTGCGTGAGCGGTGGCCGACCCACGGCAGCGTGGTCAGCTCACTGGGCTCGTCGGTGATGAGGTCGGCAAGTGTTCGGCCGGACAGGTTGGTGGTGCCCACTCCGTCGCCTACATAGCCACCCGCAGACGCAAGCCCGGTCGCCTGGTCGTACGACGCATGGCACCACCAGTCGCGCGCTGCGCCGACGGGGCCACCCCAGCTGTGCGTGATCGCCGCATCGCCGATAGCAGGGAAGAGCTCGCGCAGCGTCTCGTGGATCAACCCGTGCACTCGCTCGTCGCGGTCGTACTGCGGTTTGATGGCACTGCCCCAGTGGTACCAGGCGCCGCGGCCGCCAAAGGCGAAGCGATTGTCGGCCGTGCGCTGGCCATAAATGATCATGTGCCGGCCGTCGTTGAACGTGGCCCGGTCGTGCAGTCCGACCGATTCCCAGAAATCGTTGGGCAGTGGTTCGGTGGCAATCATCAGCGAATAGATCGGGGCCACGGATCGTCCCTCGCCGGCGAGCGATGGGGTGAACGCTTCGGTGGCGCGCACCACGACATCGGTCTTCACCGTGCCGAGATGCGTGCGCACAGTGTGCGGCGTGATCTCGAGCACAGGTGTGTGCTCGTAGATCGTGGCGCCCAGACCCTCGACCGTGCGGGCGAGTCCGCGAGCAAGCCGTGCCGGGTGAATGGCCGCGCAGTGCGGCGTGAAACCGCCGCCGAGAACATTTGTCGCCGCGAGGCGCTCGGCGGCCTCCGACTGCGACAGCACGCGATAGTCGTCGTCGGTGAAGCCGTACGAGTGCAAGTGCTCGATGTGCTCGAGTTCACGCTGTAGCTGCATTGGGTTACGCGAGATGTTGAGATAGCCGCCGTGCGCGAAGTGGCAGTCGATGCCCTCGGCGGCGACCACGCGGCCCACCTCGGCCACCGTCTCATGCATGACCGTCTGCAACCGAACTGCCTGCGCCCGCGAGCTCTGCTTCGCGATCGCATCCAGACCCATGGGTAGTAGCGCCGAACACCAACCCCCGTTACGGCCACTGGCTCCGAACCCCACGACCTGCGACTCGAGAATGGCGACGCGCAGAGTGGGGTCGCGCTGCAGGAGGTAGTACGCGGTCCAGAGGCCGGTATAGCCAGCACCCACGATGGCCACGTCGACCTGCAGGTCGCTGCCCAGCGCCGAGCGACCCGGCCCCCACTCCTCGGCGGACATCGTTGCGTGCCAGAGGGAGAGGTTCGACAGCTCGTGCATGCCGCCAGCTTAGGAAGACGGTGTAGCGGAAAGCAGCCGGTTGTCGATCAACCGGACCTCACCAAACCAGACGGCCGTGACCGCCACCCCAACGGCAACTGCGGAGTCGCCCACGACCAACAACGGCTGCAGCGTGTCTGGGTGAACGATCTCCAGGTGTTCGAAGCGTGCAAGCGGTTGGGCGTCGACAACGGCTTGGCCGATTGCCGTCAGTGCGGCTACGTCACACACTCCGTCGGCGATCGCATCGGCGACGGCCTGCAGGGACTGCGACACGCAGACAGCGGCGTCGCGCTGGGCAGGGGAGAGGCGTCGGTTCCGGCTGGAAATCGCCAAACCATCGGTCTCGCGGACTGTCG
>JANOYI010000388.1:0-2384 GCA_031428795.1 Ilumatobacteraceae bacterium
TGATGCAGCAGGTTGCTGGTCATCCCCTCGCTGGTCTCGATGCCACCGAAGAGAAAGACGGCGGCGTTGGCCACCAACTCGTCGTCGGTCAACACAGCGGCGGCATCGGCGAGCAACGACGACGGGTTGTGAGCTGCCGTCCGCAGCGCGCCCGCCAACGACTCGAAGGCGGCAACACCCGACGACGCGACACCCTCACCACGCGACACCCCGTCCACCGCCGCCACGATCAGGTCATACCAGCCCAACAGGTCGGCCACTGGCACGTCCTCCAACCCGAGTGCTCCGGCGGCGACCGCGACTGCCAGCGGGCCGGCCAGTTGGCGACGCAGTTCCCCTGCGCCAGCGGGTCGCAGCTCGGCCACCAAACGACGAGCGGTGGCTTCGATGCCCGGCCCGTCGCGCGACGTCACCACTGCGGGCATGAACGCTGCGGCGAAGGGATTGCGATGACGTCGGTGTTCGGCTCCGTCGAGCGAGAGCATGCTGGGCCCGACCACCTGCGCCGTGCTGAACCGAGGGTCGTCGACCGTGAACCGAACTGGGTCGCGCATCACTGCCACGGCCGCATCGCGAGACAGCACGACCCATCCGCTCAGCGCCGCAACCCACACCACCGGCCCCTCCGCACGCAGTTGGTGCATCACGTCGTGATGGTGTAGGTCGATCGCAGCAAGGTCGGGAGCAGCATCAGCCACCCGCGCAGGGTACCGATCTTCGATCCGCTGCAGTAACCACCGCGGCCTCGGGGTTGCCGGCCGCGGTGGTACTGCAGGTTTTCCTCAGGGGAGGAACTCTTTGGCCGACACGGCCTCTAGACCCTCGATGGTCTCGACCGAGCCGCCGGCGAGGTACTCGGCGACTGGGAACGTGAACGCACAGATTGTCGGGTACTTGGGAGCGGTTCCGCATTCGATACTCGAACCGCCCGGCCACTGGGTGAGGCCCGTCGCCGTCTGGAGGAAGGAGTACATCGACTGCCCGGTAACGGCTTCACCCTCTGCGTCCATCTGGTTGGCGAAGGTTGTCAGCGACATGATCATGATCAGGCCCAGCGCACCGAGGCCCAGCGCCGTCGAGTCCACTTCCTCCGGGGGAACGCCCAATGCCGGGGAGAGAATCTCTTGCAGGATCGCCAGCTCGGGTGTGTCCTGCTGAGTCGAGCTTCCAACGAACGACCAGCCGATTGCGTCGTCGCCAACCTCATCGAGGACGGACTTTCCTGAACAGATCGCCGTCGTGATGACCGGAATGGTGATGCCCATTGCCGCCCGTCCGCGGATCGTGCCGATGCACCCGTCATCTGAGTAGAGCGAGAACAGGAGGTCGGGATTGTCCTTGGACGCTTCGCGCATCAGGCCCTGGTAGCCAGCATCGGTTTCGTTGTCGCCTCCCTTGACCGTGGTGTGTGCGATGCCGGCGATGTCGAGCGCCGCGGTCAGCGATGCTTCCGTGCCGTTAGCACCGGGGTTGTCGGCACTGACGATGGCCACCGTCTCCGCCCCGAAGTGGTTCTTGGCAACGGCGGCCATGGCCCCCGTCGTGGTGGCGTTGCCGCCGGTCAGGAACAGTGCGTTGGCGGTGTAGTCACCGGGCAGGATCGGCAGCACGCCGATCACGGGAATACTCGCCGCGGTGTAGGTGGCGTAGTCGGGGAAGAGGTCGAGGCCGATGAGTACCAGCTCGACGTTCTTTCCGGCCAGCTCCTGTGCGCAGGCCTGTGACGATTCGGGCGATGCCTTCGTGGCGCAGCTCTCCAGCTTGATCGGGCGGCCGCCCATACCGCCATGCTGGTTGAGGTACTCGACCGCGGCCTCGATGTTGACCCGAATTTCAGGGAAGTCCAGGCCCGGGGTGCCCTCGCTGTTCACCAGTCCGATCACCATTTCCTCCCCGGTTGGCGGCGCCAGGGTCGGAAAGATTGCGGAAGGACTGAGTGGGGTTGTGTCCGGTGGGGCAGTCTCGGCTGTGGTCTCGTCCGGTGCTGTGGTCTCAGCAACGGTCGTCTCGGCAGCGACGGTCGTCTCGGCGGCGACTGTGGCCTCGGCCTGCGACGTCGACGTCTCTGCGTCGTCGCTGCATGCTGCGGCGATCAGCGACAGCGATACCAGCGTGGCGGCCCAGCGCCCGCGGGAACCTCGGCGACGCAGATTTCGCGTCGGTGATGTGATCATGGTCTCCCCATTTCCAAGACATCGGCCGTGCCGAGATCTTCCGATTCGTGTGCGAACTACCCCAAAGAACGAGTGCCGCTTCCCCAAGCGATGCACTCTTTGTGGACGGTAACACGGGTAGCTGAACAAATCTACCCTCAGTAAGTTAATCCAGTCAGTCGGCGACGGACGCGGCAACCCAGTTACCGTGAAATCCGAACGGCACCCGCG
>JANOYI010000389.1:0-9840 GCA_031428795.1 Ilumatobacteraceae bacterium
ACCTGACCAGCGTTGGCACCTTCCTGTGCCCGTGGGCGGCAAGTGTGTCGAATTGGTGGGGTGTTACCCGCCCATGGGCGGCGAAGGGTGCCAAAAAGAAGGGACGCGGCTGGCAGCGAAGGCGGTGACCTGGGTGGGCAGCGGCTAGGGCGTGTAGAGAGCGAGGGCTTCGGCGAGGGTGCTGGTCGATACGCCGACTTCACCAGCGACCGCAGCGAGCCACGGTGGGCGAACGATCGCGGTCACTGCGATCGGCTCGGCGAGGCCGCTGTGTTCGAGTGCCAGCCGCACGAACAGGCTGGCGTAGTCGGGTGGACGTAGATCGCGAGACAGATCGATCAGCGCGTTCGGATCCGGTGCCGCGTACGGCGGGTCGACCGAATGGAAGCTGGTGGAGGTCGGGCCGGTGGCGCCACCCCACAGACCGGGGCCATCGCACAGCACTGCACCGCGCACCAATTGCGGCCGCGCGCCAGCGATCATCAGTGCGACGTACGCACCCAACCCGCGACCGACGATGGTGGACGGACCGAGATGCGCGAGCGCAATGTCCGTGTCGGCCAGCATCGTCTCGGCCGAGTAGCCGCCGCCCATCGGCACCGTGGTCGCGCCGTGTCCGGTGAAGTCCAGCCCGTACACCGGACCGACCCACGAGGTGGTCCACGCCGGCGCGTCCGCGAGCGTTTGCTCGCCAAGCCCGTGCAGCAATAACAGCGGTTGGCCATCACCGGCGCGCAGCAGGTGCAGCGCGAGTTGGATCTTGTTGTGGGTGAGAAAGACGGTGCTCACTCAGCCACGCTCCAAAAAGCCGGTGATCATCTCGGCGACCACAGCGGGCGCCTCGATGTGAACGAAGTGGCCGTTGTCGTCCAGCACTTCCAGTCGACCGCCGGGCGGCAGGTGCGTGTGAATCTGACTCGGCAACGTGCCCCACCCCATCGGCTCCTGCTGCCCAGCGAGTACACCGAGGAACGGCATACCGAGACCGGGAATCCGCGTGGCGGTCCACTCCGGCCGCCACGGGCCAAAGCCGCCCATTCGCATGGAGGCGTCCAGCTTCCAGCGCCACCCGTCGGCGTCTTCGCGGCCGCCAACGGTGACCAGGTACCGCAACCACTCCATCGGCAGCCGAGGGTTCATCCGTGCCCGCCGCTGTGCCAGTTCCTCCAGCGTGCCCGACTTACGCACAGCGGTGGACGTTGTGCGACGGTGGTCCAGCCAGCCGGCGATGTCGCCGGCCATCATGCGACTGCGCTCGTGGTCGGCCAGGTCGCTCATTGGCCGCTTCGACGGCAGACCATCAAGGTTGACGAGGTGACTGAAGCGGAAGGGCTGCGCGTCGGCCAACTGAATCATCAGCGCGCCGCCCTTGCTGTGCCCGATGACAGGCGCCGGCTTGGATGTGATGCGACTCATCACACCGATCGCATCGCGAATGTCCGCGTCCCACCCGTACAGCGCGGCGTGCTCGCTGTCGCCGTGGCCGCGTTGGTCCCACGCGATAGGGCGCCACCCGGCCGCGGCCAGGCGTGGTGCGAACTCGTCGTAGGTGCGGGCGAAGTCGAACCCGCCGTGCACCAGGAAGAGCGGGTCGGCCGTTTCTTCACCCCACTCGTGCACGGCGATGCGAATTCCACCGACATCGATGTCGTACTCACGCGCCGGCGCCTGGGCTCCTGGGAACTGCACCCGGTCGTTCACGTGCTCGGTCATCCGGGCAGAGTAGGGCGCCGAGCGATTCATCGCCGAACTGGCATAGGCTCGCCCGCGTGAATCGGGCTCGGCTTGCGTTGATGTCGGTGGCGGCTTCGCTGCTGCCGTTGGCGGTCGTTGCCTGCGGCGACGACGCGAAATCCACGGAAACTCTGCCCCCCATCTTCTCGACTACAACCACTACCACGCTGAACGTGACCACCACCACCGTGTTGGAGGTCTACGAAGTGCAGTCGGGTGATGGGCTGGGCAAGATTGCCGAGCAGTTCGGTGTAACCATTGACGAACTGATGGCTGCCAACGGCATCACCGATCGGGACCACATCGAGATCGGGCAGAAGTTGACGATCCCGCCGCCGACCACGACCACCACGGCTGCGCCGACCACGACCACCACGACTGCGTGATCGCAGCGGCGGGTAACAACTGACCAATGGCCCTAGCGGCTGACGGCCCCGTTTGGCGCCCCGTGGTTACACTTTCCACATGAGCTTTTGGCCGACCAAAGAGCACTGGAGTGTGGAGATTCCTGTCCGCACGGTCCATTACATCTGCCCCGCACTGGAGGCTGATGGCTTCATCGCCCTGACTCCCTTCGACGAGCAGGTGCCGGCGAACGAGTGGGAGAACCTCGAGTACCTCGACTGGAAGAGCGGCGGCGACACCAATTTCGCCCCGCTCGCATCGGCAGATGGTGAGCTTGATTGCCGTGGCTTCTGGGACAAGGGCAAGACCGACAAAGACGCGCTGTGGACGTCGAACGCCGGACTGGCACCAACGCTGCAGCGCTACGTCGACAGCATCGGCGCCAACTTCGGCCGCGTCCGCGTCATCAAACTCGAGCCGCAAGATCACGAGCAGGCGTTCAAGAGTTTCCACCGCGATGACAACAACCGCTTCAACCCCGAGGACGAGGGGTGGGTCGTTCGCACCTGGCTGGAACTGACCGACAACCCCGACAGCTACATGCTGCTGATGGACCTTGACGACGAAAACCTGCCCGTGCCCGGCACCGAGCGTCGCGTCCCGCTGACCGCCGGCGCTCGCTTCATCGTCGACACCCAACGCCTATGGCACGTCGTCGTGCACAACGGCACTCAGCCGCGCTACGCCCTCATCACCAGTGTTGAAAGCACCCCGGACCTTCAGTCATGGATTGAAGGCCAGGTTCCCGCGCCCGCGCCATTCACAATCGCACGTGTCACCCCGCTGACCTCGGTGTGATTCGGTCAGGCCGCGACACGTGCGATTGTGAATTTCTACACGTTGCGGTGGGCGACGGCGAGGCGGGCTACGTCGTTCATGATCCGTGCCATCTCGAAGTCTTTGGGTGTGTAGACAGCGCTGACGCCAGCGTCAGCCAGGCGCTGCCGGTCTGATTCGGGGATGATGCCACCGACGACGACGGGTGCGTCGACGCCCTCGGCGCGCAGCATGTCGACAATGGTCGGAACCAGCGAGAGGTGCGAGCCGGAGAGAATCGAAAGGCCGATCACGTCCGGGTCTTCCTCAACGGCTGACGCGACGATCTGCTCGGGTGTCATTCGAATGCCGCTGTAGACGACTTCCATGCCCGAGTCGCGCGCCGCAACAGCAATCTGTTCGGCGCCGTTGCTGTGGCCATCAAGACCCGGCTTGGCGACGAGGAATCGCGGCGGCCCCCCGACCATCCCCTTCACGAATTCGGCAACCACAGCAAGCTCGCCGACACGCCGACCAACCGCTGCGTTCACGCCCGTGGGCGCACGAAACTCGCCGAATACCTCGCGCAGAACGGCCGACCACTCGCCGGTTGTGCCGCCTGCCTTGGCCAGCGCGATCGACGGTTCCATGATGTTCGACCCGTCGGCCGCGGCGTCGTGCAGTGCGCTGAGTGCGGCGTCGACAGCGGACTGATCGCGAGCCGATCGCCACTGCTGAAGCTCGGCAACCTGCTGCTGCTCAATTGCCGGGTCGACGGTGAGGATGTTGCCCGGCGTGTCGAGCGGCGAGGGCTCGGTCTCGGTGAACTTGTTGACGCCGACGACGACCTGGTCGCCCGCCTCGATACGGCGAGTGCGCTCGGCCATCGACCGCACGAGGCGTCCCTTCAGCTCATCGACCGCAGCAAATGCTCCGCCCAGAGCCAGGATTCCCTGCAGCTCGACCCAGGCCTCGTCGCGCAACGCAGCGGTGCGCGCCTCGATGACCACCGAGCCGTCGAACAGGTCCTCGTACTCCAACAGGTCGGTCTCGAATGCGAGCACCTGTTGCATGCGTAGCGACCATTGCTGGTCCCACGGCCGCGGCAGGCCGAGCGCCTCGTTCCATGCCGGCAATTGCACGCTGCGCGCCCGTGCCCGCTTCGACATGGTGACCGCCAGCATCTCCAGCACGATGCGTTGAATGTTGTTCTCCGGCTGCGCCTCGGTGAGGCCCAGGCTGTTGACCTGCACGCCGTAACGGAAGCGGCGCGACTTCTCGTCGGTCACTCCGTATCGCTCGAGACCAATGCGGTCCCACAGCTCGGTGAAGGCGCGCAGCTTGCAGATCTCCTCGACGAAGCGAATGCCTGCGTTGACGAAGAACGAGATGGCACCAAAGACCTGTGCGAACTGTTCGGGCTCCACCTGGCCCGAGGCCTGCACAGCGTCGAGCACGTCGATGGCCGTAGCTAGCGAGAACGCGATCTCCTGCACGGGCGTCGCGCCAGCCTCCTGCAAGTGGTAGCTGCACACGTTCATCGCGTTCCACTTCGGCGAATGCTGTGCGCACCACGCGACCATGTCGACGATCAGCCGGCGTGATGGCTCTGGCGGGAAGATGTACGTGCCGCGAGACAGGTACTCCTTGACGATGTCGTTTTGCGTGGTGCCGCGCAGTGCACTGGGTTCGACACCCTGCTCCTCTGCGTTCGCGACGTACAGCGCCAGCACCCACGCAGCGGTCGCGTTGATCGTCATCGATGTGTTCATCTGCCCCGGCGGAATGTTGTCCAGCAGTGTTCGCATGTGCCCTAAGTGCACTACCGGCACTCCGACTTTGCCGACCTCTCCGCGAGCCAGCACATGGTCAGGGTCGTAGCCGGTCTGGGTGGGCAGATCGAACGCAATGGAGAGTCCGGTTTGCCCCTTTGCCAGGTTGGTGCGGTACAGCTCGTTGGAGGCAGCGGCGGACGAGTGGCCGGAATAGGTGCGCATCAGCCACGGCGAATCCCGCCGGGTGGGCTCGCTACTGGAGGTGACAGGGCGCGGATCGCTCATCCACCCATTGTTACCGACGGGTAGAACCTCGGCACCATGCAAGGGCGACGGCAGTGCAAGGGCGACGGCAGTCGACATCAAGAAGTACTCAAGGCGATCTTCGTCGGCACCGATGAATTCCTTGCGGCGGAAGTGGCGTGCTCTAGCGGGCAGAGCCGACGTGACGTCAGGTCCGGAGCGGGAATCTTGACGACATGGACGGGAGCCGGTGCCCGGGGGTTCGCCCCCGGCACTGTGCACTCCCACGCCTCACCTCTGAGTAGCGGAAGCGGTAGCGATGGTGAGTCGGCGTAGGTATTCCTCTCGGGGGATCTCGACGACGCCGAGCGACGCCAGATGGCTGGTGCTCCATTGCACGTCGAACAGTTCAACGTCCGCTTCACGAAGCCACTCGACGGTTGCGACCACGGCCACCTTCGATGCGTCGGTCTGCGAATGGAACATTGACTCACCTGCAAAAAAACGGCCGATCATGAGGCCGTAGAGACCTCCGACAAGTTCGCCGTCGCGCCACGTCTCAATGCTGTGCGCCCAGCCCATCTCGTGCAGGACGGTGTACGCGTCGATGAACTGCTGGTTGATCCAGCCGTGTGGCCGCTGCGGGTCGCTGCACCGACGCATGACCTCGGTGAACGCCGTGTCCACTCGAATCTCGAATCGATGACAGCTCTGGCGTAGCGAACGCGAGATGATCAGTCCATCCAGCGGCAACACCCCTCGGGGGTCGGGCGACCACCAGCCGACAAGTTTCTTGCGCATCGGCATCGGAAACAGCCCGCCAGCGTAGGCGGCGAGCAGCGTGCCGGGTTCGAGGTCGGCACCCACGCCGACGAGACCGTGCGCATCTGCACCATCGGGCGACGGCAGCTGCCATCGCGACGGCGGCGGGTACACGCGAGGGCGATCGTGGCCGTTCATGCGCTCAGATTTGCACGCACTCGGGCGCAGGGACGCCAACGGGTGCACCGACTAGCCTGGACCCCGATATGGGTTTGCAGTCGTTCGAGCACAGTTTGGAGCGTATGGTCGAGGGCGTGTTTTCTCGCGGTTCACGTTCCAGCATCCGTCCGGTCGAATTAGGTCGTCGCGTCCTGCGCGATATGGACGACCATCGCAGCGTCGACGTCAAGGGTCGGCGCATCGTGCCCAACGTGTTTTGCATCAAGCTCAGTGCGAAGGACCACGCGGCATTCGGCGATATCGACGAGGCGCTCAACACCGAGCTACGCGAAACCGCCCGCGAATACGCGCGTGCCGAGGGCTACCACTTCATGGGCCCGGTTGAAGTGGAGATGGTTGTTGACAACAGCCTCAAACCAGGCCGTTTCGCCACCAGCTGTCGCATGAAGGAAGCAGGCGGCGGTGTCGGTGCGGGTTCGTTGGTACTTCCCAGCGGTGAGCGCATCACACTCGGCCATCAGGTCGTTACGATCGGGCGACTTCCCAGCTGCACCGTCCCGGTCAACGACGCCAACGTCAGTCGCGCCCATGCTGAAGTACGGGCCGCAGGCTCCGCGTTCGTGCTCGTCGACCTCGGCAGTACCAATGGAACCAAGGTGAATGGCACCCGCATCCAAGGTGAACGAGGGCTGACCGACGGCGACATCATCAGCGTTGGAAGTACCCACCTGCGGTTCGAGGCCTCGTGAGCGAGGCACAACTCAACATCCTCAACTACGCGCTCCTCGCGCTGCTCTATCTGTTTTTTGCTCGTGTGCTGTGGGCGGTGTGGAGCGAAGTTCGTGGCCCGCGGCTGGGTATTCAGCCGCCTCAGGGCAATGCCCGGGCCACCCATGACCCCACGTCTCCTGCCGACCGCCCTGCGGTGGCGGCGCCGAAGAAGAACAACCGTGCGAAGCGTGGCGTGCCCAGCAAGCTGGTCGTCCTGGAGCCGAAGGTTCGCAAAGGTTCCGCGTACGCCGTCAAGAGTGAGCTGACGCTGGGCCGTGCTCCCACCTGCTCGATCGGGATCCCCGACGACACGTTCGCCTCGCAGCTCCACACCCGTGTGTTCCCGCACAACGGCGCAGTGTGGGTAGAAGACTTGGGTAGCACTAACGGCACGCACGTGAACGGTGCCCGTCTGTCGGCGCCGATGCAGCTCGCTGTCGGCGATCGTCTGCAGATTGGCAGCACCATCTTCGAGGCCCAGTGAGGTTCTCATGACCGATCTGCCAACTACGCCCGCGCTCGCATGGGGCGCCGCAACAGATACCGGGCGTGTGCGGACCGAAAACGAAGACGCTTTCGTTGCCTTGCCGATGGTGTACGGCGTTGCGGATGGAATGGGTGGTCACGCCGCCGGCGAGGTCGCCAGCGCGATCGCGGCGAGCACCTTGCGCGACCGTCTCGGCGCCGGTGCAGAGTCGGTCGACGTCGTCGTTGCGGCGGTTGTCGAAGCCAACGCGTCCATTTTTCAGGGCGCGCACGGCAACGCTGCGCAACGCGGCATGGGCACGACGCTGACGGCAATGGTCGTCTTGGTCGATGAATCCGGGCAGCGTCGGCTGGCGATGGTCAACGTCGGCGACAGCCGTACCTATGTCCTGCGCGCTGGTCGCCTGCGGCGCGTCACCATCGACCACAGCTACGTCCAAGAGCTGGTGTCCACCGGGCACATCACCGAAGCCGAAGCCCGTAGCCACCCCCGTCGCAACATCGTGACGCGGGCCCTCGGTATCGAACCGAACGTGCGCGTCGACACGTGGGTGTTGCCGTTCGTGCTGGGCGACAGGTATGTGCTCTGCAGCGACGGCTTGGTTGATGAAGTCGACGACGGCGAGATTCTCGAACTGCTTCTTGCCAACTCAACACCGCAGGAAGCGGCCGATGCGCTGGTCGCATCAGCCAACGAACATGGTGGCCGCGACAACGTCACCGTTGTCGTTGTCGACGTGCTGGAGGGCGATGAACTCGCGCTCGAGTCGGCCGACCTCGATGTCGACCTGGCGTGGGACGACGTGCACCCCGATCGTTTGATCGATGCCGAAGCGGGCAGCGGGGCTGACGTGAGCGAGGCTGCGGCCGCGACGGCGGTGCTGCCCGTCACCGCCGCGGCCATGCAACGTCGGCCAGGCTTGGGCGCCTTGCTCTTCGGCCTTGCGATTGGTGTCATCGCAATGATGACGATCGTCTTGGTGCTGGTGGTGCGCCACAACGCCGACAACGAACCGTCGCCCACCACCACGACGGTGACCACCACTAGTTCGCCGACAACCACTTCGTCGGTGCCCACCACAACGTCAGCGCCCGCCACGACAGTCACGCCCGCCACGCCGCCGATTGCTGGTCCGTGACGCGGTGAGCCAGCTGTCGCCCGTCGCTGCTGCCCGCCGAAACAGTGAACTCGGCCTGGTGATCATGGCCGCAGGTATCTCCGCGGTCGCGTTCGTGCTTGCCTCGCTGGGCAAGAACTCGACGATGCCGGCCTCGCTGGTGCCATTCCTGATCGCGTTGCTCGGAATGCTGCTGGCCGCCCACGTCGCGACCCGTTGGTTGGCTCGCGGAGCCGACGGCACGCTGCTGCCGTTGGCCATCATGTTGCACGGCATCGGCTATGTGATGATCGCTCGTTTGAGCGAGCGCCGCGCCGCCCTGCAGACCACGTGGTCGTTCGTCGCGATCGTCGCGTTCGTGTTGACGTTGCTGATCGTGCAACGACCCCCCGACCTGGCTCGCTACAAGTGGACCTTCCTGTTCGTCGGTGCAGGTCTGCTGATGCTGCCGCTGGTGCCAGGCATTGGCAGCAGCGTGGGTGGCGCCAAGATCTGGGTCAGCCTCGGCCCGGTCAACTTCCAGCCCGGTGAGTTCGCCAAGATCGCGCTGGCGCTCTTCTTCGCCTCGTACCTTGCCGACAACAGGGAGCTGATCGCGGCGGGCACCCGGCGGGTCTGGTTCATCCGCATCCCCGAGCTGCGCTTTCTTCTTCCCATCACCTTTGCCTGGGCCTTCGCCGTCGCAGTGATGGTGGCAGAAAAGGACCTCGGGTCAGCGCTGCTGTTCTTCACCCTGTTCATGGTGATGATGTGGGTCGCCACTGAGCGGGTTATTTACCTGGTGCTCGGGCTCGTCATCTTCTCGGGCGCTGCCTATGTCGCGTGGCGGATCTTTGATGTCGTGCAGCTGCGAGTCGACGTCTGGCTGGACCCTTGGAGCCAGTACGAAGGCAAGGGCTACCAGCCCGCGCAAGCGATGTTTGCATTCGCCAACGGCGGTACCGCTGGCACAGGCCTCGGCCTGGGCAACCCCACCAAGATCCCCGCGGCCAGCACCGACTACGTCTTTGCGGCAATCGGCGAGGAGATGGGCCTTATCGGCGCCACCGCCATCATCATTGCGTTCCTGCTGTTACTGGGTGGCGGTCTGCGGGTGGCGATGCGCGCCGACCGGCCCTTCGAGAAACTGCTCGCAACCGGTCTCACCACCATCATCACGATGCAGGCGTTCATCATCATCGGTGGCGTCGTGCGCCTCGTGCCGCTCACCGGTATCACGCTGCCATTCGTCAGCTACGGCGGCAGCAGTCTGCTGTCGAACTACATCCTGCTCGCGCTACTTCTGCGCATCAGCGACTCCGGGGCACGCCGTCGTGGAGAGACACCCGATGAACTCACCTTCTCCGAGCGACTCGAAGCGCGCCAGCTGCGGCGCGCCGAACGAAAAGCAGTCCGCGCATGAACAAGCAGATTCGCAAGCTGGCGGCCGGACTTCTCGTGCTGTACATCGCCTTGTTCGCGGCGCTCAACGTCATTCAGGTATCGAAGAAGGATGAGCTGAACGCGGCCCCGCAGAACAACCGCCAGACAATTCGCGACTTCAACCGGCCACGCGGGCCTATCGTCACTGCCGACGGTGTCGTGGTGGCCCGCAGCGTGCCGGTGACCGA
>JANOYI010000390.1:0-6316 GCA_031428795.1 Ilumatobacteraceae bacterium
AACCAACTGAAGACCGGAACCAGATCTTGGGGACCAAGGCGCAAGCCGCAATTCCCACACGCCGAACCTGGTTGCACGATCGACGCACCGCGAGGTACACGATCGGCAACCACGGTGAGGAACGAACCAATCAGCAACCCGACGAGCACCGCAATCGCAATCGTCATGTCAGTACATCTCATCCCTCAGCAGTGAACACAAGGAGGCTAGTCCGATGGTGAATCCCGACCCGATGTTGGTCACGTTGCTGCAGGCCACTGTTGGCGCCGGCGCGAGCGACCTCCACCTCACCGTCGGCCGGCCGGCCACCGTGCGCCTCGACGGCGTCCTAGTGCCCTTCGAGGGTGTGCCGTTGTTGCTGCCCGCTGACACAGAGCGGATGGTGATGTCACTACTCGACGAGCAGCAATTGGGTGAGCTGAACGAGTTCTCGCAGGTCGACTTTTCGTTCGGGCTCGACTCGCTCGGACGTTTCCGTGCCAATGCGTACAAGCAGCGCAACAGCTACGCCCTCGCATTGCGCGTCATCCCCTTCCGCGTGCGTTCGCTCGAGGAACTGGGCGCTCCGTGGGGCGCAATGGAGCTGCTGACCAAGCCGTTCGGACTCGTACTGGTTGTGGGCCCCACCGGCTCGGGTAAGAGCACGACCTTGGCGGCCATGATCGACCGCATCAACCAGACTCGCCCGCTGCACATTCTCACCATCGAAGACCCGGTCGAGTACCTGCACGAGCACAAGGTCGCGATGGTCAACCAACGTGAAGTGGGCACCGACGTGAACAACTTCACCGACGGCTTGCGCAGCGCACTGCGTGAGGACCCCGACGTCATCTTGCTGGGTGAAATGCGCGACCTCGACTCGATCTCGATCACTCTCACGCTTGCCGAGACCGGGCACCTGGTGTTCGCCACGTTGCACACCAACGACGCGTCGCAGGCGCTCGACCGCATCATCGACGTCTTCCCCGGCGATCGCCGCGACCAGATCCAAACACAGCTCGCCGGCACCCTGCAGGGCGTGATCAGTCAGCGTCTACTGCCCGCTATTGGTGGCGGCCGCGTGGCCGCGTACGAGGTGCTGATGGCCAACGACGCAGTGCGAAACCTGCTGCGCGAAGGCAAGAGCCGCCAACTTCGCAACACGATGATCTCCGGCCAGCAAGACGGTATGCAGACCATCGAGATGGACCTTGCCCGACTGGTGTCCAGCGGCATGATCAGCATCGAGACCGCAATGGAAGCCAGTCAGTACCCGAAAGAAATCATGGCTCTCGCCGCCACGTTGCGCTCGCAACTCAAGGTGCAAGAGACGCTTGCGTCGGGCCAGGCGGCCAGCAACGGCGCCGGTACGTTCGTCGGCGTCTGAGGCTCGTATGTCAGCGGCCGCCGCTCGTCCGTACAAGATCCTTGGCGGCATCGTGCCGTGCCCGGGGGGTTGGCTGATCGTGCCAGCGCGCCTCGCCGGTGTCACCGTCGTCGCCGACGACCCTGAGATGGTCTCCAGCCTGTCAGACGTGCTCGATTATCGCCCGAAGTTCGATGCGGCGGCCATTTTCGTGCCGATCGGGTTCTACGACGATCCTGTCGCCCCGTTCCGCCCGTGCGATACCGAGGCACAGACGATCATTGGGTGGCCGCGGAATCTGGCTATTCGCGCGACACCCTCGCGTGCCGCGCTTCGTGCGCCAACTCGTGAGGCCGCACTGGAGCTGGAGCCGTGGTTGTCTCGCGACGATCTGCGCCGGTTCAAGCAATACCGCGAGGCCGACGAACTGTTTCAGCCGTTCCACCAGCGCAACTATTTCGCCGCGCACCCAGATCTCACCTTCGCCCAGATGAACGGCGACATGCCACTGGCAAGCTCGCCCTACAACTCCGATGGCGTGGTCGAGCGCATGGCGTTGATCCGTCACAAGCTCCCCGGCCTGGACGAGACGGTCATGCGTACGCCACCCAAGGGCTCAGCGCAGGTTCACCTGCTGCAGGCGACTGCATTGATCTGGACTGCTCGTCGTGCGGCTGGGCGGGCAATCCAGCGCTTCCCGATGGAACCCACATGGGACACCGCCGGCCTGCGCATGGAACTCGTCCGCTAGCTCGCACCAGGCGTTACGCAGTGCGAGTGCGTTCCACCCAGTGCGAGTGCCACGCTGCCTATCCGAGTGCCATGCAACCTGTGCGAGTGCCACGGCGACTTTCGAGTGAGTACTCGCACCCCGGGGTGCGAGTACTCACTCGGATCGAACGCTGCTAGTTCTGGACTCGCCAGGAGTTGACCGCTAGGTCGCCCGTGTCGGGGCGAAACTGCACGACGGCCCGGATGACCGCATTGCGGCCGTTCAAGGTCGACGTCGACGTCAGCAGCAACCTGGCCCAGACGGGGTTGGATTCGATGCCAACCAGGAATCCCGAGGCGGAAGCCGATGCTTGGGTATCGAGCCGTGCAACCACGATGCCGCCGAGCAACTGCCCGTTGGCGGCATTCGTGATGTTGCCCAGCGACGTACCAGCCTGCGGCGCCCACATCAACCCATGGATGGCCACGTCGTTGTTGCTGCCCGACTTCGTCTCGAGGAACCAGGTGTTCCAATCCGCAGCGCTTGCGATGTAGTCCGTGCCCGAGGATCCGAGCGCGAAGATGCTCAGGTACGTCTCGTTCACTTTGCGGCGGAAGATCTCGATGCCGGCGTTACTGCGAACTTCGATGCGACTGTTTCCACCCATGTAGAACGTGGCACCGCCCTTACCGCCAGCGGCCTGAACCGTCTGCTTGTCGAACGCCTGCTCTACCGAACAGTTCGTGTTGACGAGCTTGGGGCTATCGCCGGCCCCGTCGGGAAAGCCAGCGATCACTGTCTGGCCCTGCAAGATCATGCTGGTGTTCTCGAAGTAATAGAGGCCAGCGTTGAAGTAGTTGTTCTGCGCAAGGTTGAGAGAGGTGTACTTCCCGGGTTTGAACACGCGACATGATGTGGTGTCCACAGAAGGGGGGTTGACCGGCGAGACGGGTGGTGTAGAGCCCGTCGGGGCCGTGAACAATCCGCCACTCCACGTCTTCTCCGTACACAGCGGTCCACGGAAGAAGCTGGGTTCGAAGAGCAGCCTGCCTGCGTTGATGACATCGATGTTGGGAGCATTGTCGCAATCGGACGCGCTAAACCACAGATCACCGTCCTTGAGGGTCATCAGCGACTGCAAGTCCATTCGGGTCGGGTCGGCGATGTAGACCGGTCCGCTGAACGTCTTGATGTTGTCGGACTGCCCCGCCCCGGAGGTCGAAAAGATCGATTGGCCGGCGGGTACTCCCGAGCCGGTGACCACGACTCCCCAGCCCTGCACGTCACTGATTGCCTCACCAATGCGTCGACACGTCACTGCCGTGGTGGCACCATTGATCACGGGTGGAAAGACGGTGCGAACACCGCCGCCGGTGCCAGCAGCCGTAGTGCACAGCGTCTGAAAGTTGCGCAGCTTTTCTACGCCGAAGCGCAAGCCACCGTCAGCGGCCGCAAGTCGGTCGGCGCGTTCCTCCACGACCCGGGCGTAGCGAAGGTCGGCAGTCACATACGTCGTCACCGCAATCACCATCGTCGAGATGATGAACGTGCCGACGATGACCAGCGGAAGAATCGCGCCCGAATCGGAAGGCATGTCCTGCGCAGCATGAACTGTGGGACGACCGCGGCGAAGGCGACCGGCACGCAGTGAAAAAGATTCCTTGAGTCGGCGCATTACTTCACCCCTAAGGTTACGGACCCGTACGGGCCACCGGCGGCGGAGCTGAACGTGATCGTTCTGTTGCCATCTGCCCACAGCTCGGACGAGCCCTGCGGGTAACCCGGGAACAACGCCGTGTAGGTGGAACCGTTCGAAGTGGTGAAGTTGCGGAACAGTTCGCCGTTCGGGGCACCTCGTTCGGGCGATGCGATGAGGCCCGTGCAGTAACCCGTCGTCTGCACCGTGATCGTCAGCGGCGCAGCGAGCACTCCGACGGTTATCTGCGAGTTGCCGTTACCGTTCGGCGGCGTGTTTTTGATCGACCCACTACTCATCGCCGCCGACGTGATGACACAGGGTGCCACCGTAGTGGTCGTCACAGGAATCGTGGTTGTCGTCGTTGATGTGGTCGTCGTTGATGTGGTCGTCGTCGCTGTCGGGTCGGTCGTGGTGGTCACGGACGGGTTGATAGTGGTCGTCGGTGGGGAAGTCGTAGTCGTAGTCGTCGTCGCCAGGACAGTGACCACCGGCAGGCCCATCCCGTCCGACTGGACTGGTGGCAACGTGTTGGCCGGGTTCTTCGGCGCTGCTTCTACGACCAAGAGTTGGTTGTTGGCCGACAACATTTTCACGGTCACGAGCGCCACATCACCTACCGAGTCGGGCACAATCGTGACCCGCACCGGCAGCTGTCCCGGCACCCAAGCCGGGGGCATGGCCGCCAGCGGCCCCGTGACGCGCTGGACGACTGTATTACCCAGCGGGAAACTGCCCGTTCCGCGGCATGACACGCGTTTGATGATGCTCTGCGTCGCCGAGGTGACGTAGCGGTAGTTCGCGATGAACTGCGTCACCGTGCCCGAGATGTTCTCCGACCATTGCATGCGCAAGACGTTCACACCGGGGCTGTCGCCACAGCCGCTCGCCGACGTGGCCACGGTGTCGAAGCCGTCTGGTGGCGTTGAGTCGACATCCTGAGGTAGCCAGGTGGTGATGCCCTGCAGGGTGAGGGCCGAGTCGGTGCGCAATTGCACCGCAGGGTTGTTCTTGAGGGCTACGACGACCACCGAGGAGATCACCGTCGCGATCAGGCCCATCACCGACATCGAAACGAGAACCTCCACCAGGGTGAACCCGTCGGAGCGTGTACGACGTTTCATATCGTCATCCCTTCACGATCTGTACTGACTCGACGATTTTTCCGTCTGGGGCGCGAACTTGGAGTGTGACGAGCTGCAGGTTGATGCCCGAGTCGTCGAAACAGGTGTTCTGGTAGCTCGACTGTCCGTCCCAGAACACAACCGGGCGAACGACCTCGATCAAGCTCGGGTCCCAGTTGCGCGGGTTCGGCGTCGTGCGAATGATGGCGTCGTAGGCGTCAGCAACTGCAGCGGCCGTTGGTGCCGCTTCCGTTCCGCAGTCTTCACGCGGCGAGCCGTACAGCACGTCGCTGGCGGTCTGCAGCCATGCGTGGGCATTGGCGTGGTCACGATCGAGTGTTGAGCCGACGATCGACGCCCGAAGGGTGATCATGCCGGCTACCGCCAACGTGCCAGTCAGCACGATCGCAATCAGCACCTCGACCAACGATTGGCCACTGTCGCGCGTTTCAAGCGCGCGGTCGTCGCCCAGATCCGCGATTCGTTGTCCGTCCATCGCTGATCTATCGGCGGCAACCCTTCCACCTTGAGCCGCAATTCGGAACTTTCCGATTACTTGAAACTCGACTTCCGACAACGGCGAAGGGGCCGGACCCGAAGGCCCGACCCCTTGAGTTCGCTACTTGAACTGATCGCTATGGATCAGGTGCAACCGTTGGTGTTGCCGGCGATTGCATTCACGCTGCCGGTGCCAGCGACGGTGGTGAAATTCGGTGACGGTGCACGCAGGAAGTCGGGCACGAGGCCGTTACTGGGTGTGCCAGTGCCGACGCCGGCGGTGGCCGGGTAGGCGCCACGATCGGCGTAGAATGCCTCGACGGCTACTTCCATGGCCTTGCGGTCTGCTGCGCAGGTGTTGGTCTTTGCCTTGTCGGTCATGCCACGCACCGCGAACACCGTGACGGTGGCCAGGATGCCCAGGATGACGATGACGATGAGCAGTTCGACGAGGGTGAAGCCTCGGTCCTTCTTCTCGTTCTGGATGATGTCGTTGTTCATTTGAATTCCTCCCGCATGGTTTGCGATTTTGGTGGCACGCCGACCCGCTCATGCGGTGCGGTCGCAGCACAAGTTTCGGAACACACCAAAGCGGACTTGAGCAATTTCTTCTTCAACGTTTCCTCAAGGTGATCTGCTCAAGGAAAGGGCCCGTCATACCGATATCACGAGCGTTGTACAGCGGCCATTTGGCCCAATGGAATGGACGGGCAGGCAACCATGCGTCGAAGTGACAAGCGTTGGATGGAAGATGACGAGCTGAGCCGGCCGTTCCTTTCGCCCGACTCCGATGAGAGCTCAACCTCGGTTGCCGTCGAGTTGCGCGATCGAATGGTGAAGGTCGAGCAACAGGTGCTGGCCCAGTACACAGCGACCGCTGCGTACGCCACCTTGGGGCAACAGGGCGTCGACCAGGCGAGGGCCGAGGCTCGCGCCGATCT